>NZ_JBEXUG010000030.1:6006-73029 GCF_040614315.1 Streptosporangium sp. NPDC006007
GTACGGTTCCCCATGTTCCGCTCCCCTGACGGATGTCGAGTCCGTCCTTGGGGAAACTGATCTTCCCGTCGTCAGCACCTCTCCCCTGCACCCATTCGGTGTTGATGCCATTGAGATCAGCCCTATCGGCGTGCACGGTTCCCCATGTTCCGCTCCCCTGACGGATGTCGAGTCCGTCCTTGGGGAAACTGATCTTCCCGTCGTCAGCACCTCTCCCCTGCACCCATTCGGTGTTCACACCATTGAGATCGGCCCTGTCAGCCGTCACGGTCCCCTGCCCGCCGGAGTTGTTGAAGATCTCCACCCCTGTGCCGGTGAAGGTGACGCGCCCCTTGTTCGCCGTCCCCTGGACCCAGGGGGTGTCGATGCCGGTCGTGACGGTCAGGGTTTCCAGGACGGGATAGCGCACCTGAACGGTCGTGGTGAGAAAGTGCTGCTTCTGAGTGGTGGGGTCGGTGGCGACCAAGATGTAGGTGGTAGCCCGTTTCGGGGCTTCGGCCGGCGACCAGGTATGCGTACCCCGGGCGATGGCCGCGTGCCCGCCGGGGAACCGGATCTCGTAGCTGAAGTCGTCGGACCCATCCCAGCTCAGCGTGAGGTTTTCTCCGGCGTCCAGCATGGCCTTGTCCGGGCGGAAGTCGCGCGGCGCCGGAATCTCCTTGGCCGCGGCCTTCACCACCGGCACCGCCGCGTAGCTGGTCTGCCACCCTTTACTGGTTTTGATGATCTCGGTCACCATCAGCACGGCCACCCCGGCGGTGGGAGCGACGGTGACGTTCTCCAGTGTCAGCACCATGTAGTCACCAGACGCGAAACCTTCTATGCGACCGCTCTGGGGGGTGACCTGGAAGACGTTGGCGCCTTGCGGCTGGACAATCACCGGCTGGGTGGCCGCCTGGGGGCCCGACTGGGTGTCGGTGTACTCGCCCTTCGGCTTGATCGTGCTGATGTCCCGGGTGAGGTGGCCGGCGCCGTCACCGACGGGTATCTTCACCTCGATCCTCAACCAGGGCACCGTCCGTCTGGTGTTGGTGACCATCAGATACACCGTCCCCGTGGACGGAGACCGCCCGTCCACTGACGCTTCCAGGGATGTCGGGTCGGTGAGGATGGTGTAGGTCAGCGCAGTCAAGGTCACGACTCCTTCTCTTGGCGGACAGCACAGGTCGATGCCCTGCGCACTACGAGAGGACCAGGCCGGGCAGAACAGGCGGCAGCACGGGTGAGGCGTCTGGCACCCGCCGCTTGTGACACACCACAGAAGACCCCCTTCCTGGATCCAAACGCCAGGATGAGAGCACAACAAGAGCACTTAAGGGGGCCATAACGGGGCGCTTCAGCAATATCCTCAGTGTCTTGACAAGCATTTGGACCATGCTCTGCCAGCAGTGCTGCGAACGCCCGCCAGCCGTGACAAGCGCGGTGATTAAGAAGTCAATTTGATCAAGGCCTGATGCTCTGACCTGCGATCGCGATGTCCATGGACGTTCGCCGATTCCCGCCGTCGTTCATCCCCTTGGCTGTGCAGCCAAACCACATTACTGAGACTGAAGCTCGGAAGTTAGATCATCATGCGTGATTCATGACCGTTAGATAACCATGCATCCCATATGCCGGAATTGCGAGATTGGCAATCCCCTGAAACCGTGGAGACTTTTCTATGCGGCGATGAGCTGCTGACGTCTCGCCGTGATAGCCGCTCGGACAGCCGTGATCTGCTGTTCGTAGGTGATCGGCGGTAACCCATCGGCGGCGCTGTGCCGGCGGCGGGTGTTGTAGAAATCGGCGATCCAAGTGGCGATCCTCACCCGAGCCTCGGCCCGGGTGGCGAAACGATACCGACGGACGGACTCGACCTTGAGTGTGGCATTGAACGACTCAGCCACCGCGCTGTCCAGTGCTTATCCGGCTAATGATCTCGCGTTCTGGTGTTGGCCGGTTCACGCTTTCAGTTCGTGCGGGCGGTGAGCCGACGGAGTTGTTCTTCGTGATGCCGGACGCGGGCAGCGATGGCATCGAGAGCGGCTCGGAGAGTGGCGATCTCGGCGGTGAGGCCGGCGAGGGTCCCACTGGTGGTGGTGCGGTGCCGGTGCTCGTCGATGACGGCCCGGAGGGTGAGGTTGCGGTAGAGGGTGGTGCGGCCGAGTCCGGTGAGGGCAGCGACAGCGGTGAAGGTGACGAGGTGGCCGTCGTGGTGGAGTCGGGCGCGGGCTCTCTCGACCCGGTTGAGGGTGTTGCTGCTGTTCATCCGGTTTGGGCCTCGCTGATCAGGTTATCGAGTCGGGTGATGAGTCGGCGGTGCCGTTCGGCTTCGGTGATCCAGCCCCGATTCTCGGCGTCATGGGCGAGAGCTTCGGCATCAACGCGCTGAGCGGAGAGGATGGGCGGTGAGCTGGGTTCAGCGTGGAAGCTGGGGCAGTGCTCGCAAATGTTGGCGTAGGTGCAGGCGCCCTGGGCCAGCGCGCGGAGACAGACCCGCCGGATATCCTGGACTTGATCAGCGGGGTGTCCTTCCAGCCCGCTCCGCCGGTGATATCGGCCAGAGGCAGGCTGATGCGGCCGGTAGCCGGGATTCGGGCCTGCTGTTTGGCCAGGTCGAGGGCGCGCTCGTATTCGGCGCGGATGGTGGTGTCGAATAGTCGTCCGTAGCGCAGGCCCATCTCGGCGGACATGTGCCCCAGCAGCGCCATCAGTGCTTGCAGCGAGACTCCGGCGTTCACCAGAGCGGTGGCGTAGGTATGCCGGAGCTGGTGGAGGTGATGTGACCGAGCCCGGCCTCTTGAGCGGCGCGATGAAGCTCGGCACGCACCGCTTGCTGTCCCAGACGCCGCCCCAGGTAGGTGAACAAGAACTGAGCCGGACGCCGATAGCGGGGGTAGGGCATCGGTCTGCCGTACGAGCGCAGGTCGATCTCCGGCCGTCTTGGCCGTCAGCGTTGCGCCACGTGCGCGGCTGGCTCATCCCCTGGATACGGCTCCAGCGCTACTAGCGTGCCTGGTTCAACGCGCCCCCGCCCCCTGAACTTCAGTGCCTACTTGCCGCCGTCAGAACCGGACACGTCCTCAACCTCTACGTTCGGATTTAACAGACCACCGGTAGTTCAGGGGGCGGGGGCGCGTTGAACCAGGAACGCTAGATGTGACGGACGTGATTGTGATGATCAACCCGTCTAGCGGGGGTTTCTCTATGTCGTCAGGCGAGCGTCAGCCTCACGATCATGCTGTGACCAGCGGGACCGCTACCAGGTATGAGAGAGCTCACTGTCGAGCCTCACTTGATGCTTGACAAAGCGGATGATCTGCCAACTTCGCCTTCCGTTATCAGTCTTGTGCTATCAGAAGTTTTTTAGTAACCATTCATTATCCTCTTTTTCCGGAAGGGCTAAACGTGACATACATCACAGCAAAGGCCGATTGTCTATTTTCAATTTGTCATGCAATACTTGCAAAGTATTTGATGATTAAGCAGAAAAAGAGTAAAGGTCACAATCTAGCGTTTTGACCTCACGCTTGCCTGCTCAATCAGGGTCGCTCGAATCCGATCGGCCTAGTCGCCCGCGAGGTCATGGGAGGTGATGACCGGTGCTGAGTATCGCACTCGGTCATGACCTAGCGCCAAGGCCTGTTGATCCACTAGGAGAAGCCGTGAGAATCAGCAAAATGCGTACTCTTTTGCCCGCTCTAGCTGTTGCCGCTTTCGCGGCCACCGGCTTGACCGGAACCGCTTCTGCAGCCTCCACGCCCCAGCCCGAGCCTGCGTCTGATTTTTTGGTCGCGGCGAGTTGCTGGGACGCCTCTTTCACTGGTCCTCCTGGGAACGCGCACTACGACGTGGGCACGTGGTTCCGCAATGGCCCCTCCGCCGCTTGCAGCGGCTACCAGACAACCAAGCAGGGGTGGGCGGTGGCCTACTGCAGGTACATTAATAGTGCCGGTAACCTCTGGTATTACACCATCGAGGGATGGGTGTATGGCCCCAACGTTACCTTCCCATTCAACGACGCCCCGACCCGGTACTGCTAACCTGACGGTTTGATCAGCAAGGGCTGAATCAAATTTCCGCACACAGCAAGATAGACAATCAGCCAGACTGAGCCTTTTTCATCCTGCTTCGCGCATCTGCAGGACACAGATGGCTTTGACGAGCTGACCTGCCCGAAGAGGGCAGCAGCGCAGCGTCCGCGGAGTCTGGCGTGAGCAGAGTTGGCCGGCTTCTGCGAGGTCGGCTTATTCCCTCCCTTGTACAGCACCCGCTGACCTGCGCCGACGTAGCCCTTGTCCGCCGACGTGATCAGCCCGGCGACCTCCAGACAGCGAACGCCCCCCAGACCCGGGCGGCCGTGAGGTCGTGCACCGATCCCGGCGGCGAGCCCGACATCCACAGCGGCGTGCCATCCAGGGCGGCCACGACCTGAATGTTCATGCCGTGCCGCTGGTGTTTGCCGGAGTGGTACGGCCGGTCGGCGGCCACCCGGTCGATCGGGATGAGCGTGCCGTTCATGATCACGAAGGCGTATCCGGCGCGCTTGGCCGCGCGCGACACCTGGTCCAAACGGGGAGAACGCCGGGCGAGCAGGGCGACGGTCTCACCGACGTAGCGCCGGGCGGTGGCCGTACCGACGCCGAATCCAGCGGCGAGTTCGGCGAACGTCTCCCCTTTACGCAGGTGGACCAGGACGAGCAGGGCCTGCCGGCCGGGACCGAGCCGTCGCCACGGCGAACCGATCGCCTTGCGGTGACGGCGGATCACGCCTGCCGGATAGGTCAAGGTCCGGCGTGACAACGGCAGCGCAGCACGATAGAAAAGCACACGAGCCTCTGGCGTGATGGTTGATCTTGGTCGACAACCCTTCTACCAGGGGCTTCTCTACTTGTCGATCAGACATCGCACCTCGTAACAGGCCATGACCTGCGACTTCAGGTTGAAAAAGGCTCACTCTATCCGTGAGTCCCCCGCGATTCCCCCTTGTTCTCCGGCCTTACTGGCACGCGAATGGCACGGCCTGACCTTCTTATCTGCAGGTCCCTAAAAGATTTTCAGCGGCGTCCGAATCAGTTTATGGCGTTGGTCGACAGCACCACTACTGTTCAGACCTGTCCGGCTCGTCTCATCTGCAGGGCGGCAGCACACCAGCGGACCGAATTCCCTGCGAGCAGATGTTCCAAGACCGTCTTCCCGTGGACTTGTGTGTGGAGATCATCAGCGGAGAAGCCCTCGGCGAGGAAACCTTCGATCTTGCCAATGGCTAGATAGGGAACTCCTGCATCACGCCATTCGACGGCGAGGTTCACGTCGTCCCCGACGAAATTTCTCCAACTGGCGATCACCTGCTCCCGATCCAGATCGGTCGATGACCAGTCGACATCCGCGTCTATGTAGTGCGCGAATCGGAGATACGTCTTTTTGTTGTCCTGTTGCGCAGGCCGCTTCGGCGTTCCCCGCAACTTCTTGTCGCGCTCGCGATAGTTGTATCCCCAGCCACGAAGCGCTTCTTCCATTTCGGCTCGCTTTGATCTGACCTGCTGGGAGCGCTGTTCCCTGATCTCGCCTTGCTCCTGCGTCTCCTTCTGTCTCCAGCGTGGAGTCTTGCCATTGAGCAAAAAGTGAAGCGTGGAGTTCAAGTCCTCTTCGGGCAAACTGTTGACCTCTGGGCCTTCTGGTGGCTAACCCGAAGAATTGTGACACAAAGCTATTACCAGATGCGAGGTCGAGTGTCGAGTTAAGGCCGTCGCACCGACACCAGATCGTCCCGTCGCCGTCGTCCCACCCAGAGGAGAAGCGGGCCGGGGTGAGGGGCGAAAGGTGGAGCGCCCCACCGGACGAACGACCTTGCACCCCGTAAGCAGGACTGCCACCTTCCGACGGTCGGGTGGGAACGGCTCGTCCTGGCCAGGTCCAAGCCACAGGCCAACAAGAAGTGGACTGACAGCGGAGAGGCTCACGACGATCGGGGCCTGAAGCGCCGGGCCGAGGACGAGGGGCGTCCGGTGCCCGTCCCGCCCGAGCTGGTCACCAGCCTGAGGGAGCACATTGAGGAGTTCGGCATTCACGAAAACGGCCGACTGTCCCAGACCTCGCGCGGCGGAGTGATCTCCATCGGGACATACTGCGAGACGTGGAAGGCAGCCCGGTTCCTGGCGTTGACCCCCGAGCAGCAGGTGTCCCCTCTGGCCGTACGGCCGTACGACCTGAGGCACGCGGCCGTCTCGCTCTAGCTCAACGCGGGTGTGGCCGCCCCCGAGGTGGCCGAGCGAGCGGGGCACGGAATGGATGTACTACTCAAGGTCTACGCCCAGTGCATCGACGGGGGCGCGGAGGTCGCCAACCGGCGAATAGACGACGCGCTCGCAGCATGATCACACGTACGCTCAAGGGGTCCCGTTCGTCGCGGGGCCCCTTCGTTTTGCGGGCGCGACCTGGGGAAACAACTCAAGATCCATCCCGCGTATATCCCGCGAACACCGGCCGAGGGGTGCTCACGGTGGCGTACGGCTGCGCACCCCCGAAACGATCAACGGCGCCCCGCCGAGGGGAAACCCCTGGTCAGGCGCCGTTTCGTGAGGTGAGCGGAGAGCGTGGGATTCGAACCCACGAGGACCGTCACCGGCCCTAGCGGTTTTCAAGACCGCCGCCATCGTCCACTAGGCGAGCTCTCCTGGGTGACGCGCTTCGAGAACGTGTCGGATTGCACTTTAGTCCCTCACCGCCCCGGACGCGTCCGGGACTCGGCGGACGCCTCGCCTCCGCTGGGGGCGAGGCGTCCGCCGTACCGGCTCAGGGGTACTGCGTGGCGAAGCCGTCGCCTACGGACGCGGCCAGGCGAAGGTAGGACTCACGGGTCGCCGGGTGGAGCCTGTCCAGCTCCATCTCAGCGCCTTCCTCCAGGTGGGGGTCGTAGGGGATGCGGATCACGGCGCGGCAGCGGGCCGCGAAGTGGGCTTCCAGGCGGTCGAGGTCCACGGTGGACTTCGACCTGGGGCGGACGCTGCAGAGCACCACCGTGGCCGAACGGACGAGTTCCTCGTACTGGTGGGCTTCCAGCCAGTCCAGGGTTGCCGAGGCGGCGCGGGCGCCGTCCACGGACGGTGAGCTCACCAGGACGAGCTGGTCGGCCAGTCCGAGAACGCCGGACATGGCCGAGTGCAGCAGGCCCGTTCCGCAGTCGGTGATGCAGATCGAGTAGAAGTTCTCCAGGACCTGGGCCACCGCCTGGTAGTCGGACGCGCTGAACGCCTCGGACACCGACGGGTCGCGGTCGGAGGCGAGGATCTCCAGGCGGGACGGAGCCTGCGAGGTGAAGGCCCGGATGTCGACGTAGCGCTTGATCTGCCGGCGCTCGTTGAGCAGGTCTCGGACGGTGGCGGACGTTTCGAGCTCCAACTTGTCCGACAGGGTGCCCCGGTCGGGGTTGGCGTCGACCGCGATGACCCTGTCACCTCGGGCCTGGGCAAGGGTGGCGCCCAGGCCGACCGTGGTGGTGGTCTTTCCGACACCGCCCTTCAGGCTGAGTACGGCGACCCGGTGGTGGCCCGTGGCGACGGGGGTGCGGGCCCGGCCGACCAGTTCGCGGCGGCGGCGGACCTCTGGGGATTCGCCTGGTTTGATCAGACCAGCCGACGCCTTGTAGATCAGCTTGCGCCAGCCTCCGGAGGGTGCGTTGCGACGCCCCCTGAGCAGCGATTCGGGGTCCAGGCTGTCGGCCGACGGCCTGGCACCCGAGATCTGCTGCCGGGAGGGGGCGCTGAAGGCGGGCGGCGGAGCCGAGTGGCGGCGCCTCGCCTGGTACGGCTCCCGCACCGGTTCGGTTCCGTCCCGGCCGGGGGCGACAGGCGTTTCCCGATCGGAGAGGCCGGTGGTGGCGGCCGAGTCCCGTTCGGGGGTGGAGTGCCTGTCCGTACCGGAGCTACCGGATGCGCCGGACGTTCGGCCGGAGGTGCCGGGGATACCGGATGTTCGGCCGGAGGTACCGGATGGTCCGGGGGTGCCGGAGGCGAAGGGTCTGCCGTCGGCGGGGATGAGGGGTTGGTTCGGACCGGTGGCGAAAGGCGTGCCCCGCTCGGAGGTGGGTGAGGTGTCCCGGTCCGGAGCGAATGGATTGTCCCAGTTTCGACCGAAAGCCGACTCTCGGCCAAAGGCCGAGTCGCCGGAGGGTACCGAACCGAACGCCCCGAGGGTCTGGGGGGGCGTAGCGGACCCGGAAGCCCCCGAAGTCCCGGACGCTCCGGACGCTCCGGACGCTCCGGACGCTCCGGACGAGGAACGTTCCGACGGCGTAGCCGGTTTCGGCACGTCGGCACCGAAGGATTCGGGCGCCCGGAATGCCTCTGCGGCCTCCGGCTCGGCACGCCCGGCGCCAGGCTGAGACGAGCGGGACGGGTCTGCGGCCCTGGAGTCGGCGGCCTTGAACACCGCCCGGTCACGGTCCTGCTCAGCCTCGTCATGGTCGTACCCGGCGCCGCCGCCGGCGGCGGCGAAGTGGCCGTGTTCCTGCCCGGCACCGCCGAAGGTGAGCTCCTCGCGGACCGGTTCCCCACCGGCCTCGGGCGTGAATCGGTCACGATCCTTCTCGACCGACCGGAATCGATCATCGGAGTCGCTCCCCGGCCCAACCCCGTCGTGCCCGGAGTCGCCGTCCACTCCAGGTCGGTCGTGCCCGGAGTCGCCGTCCACTCCGGATCGGTCGCGACCGAAGTCGTCCTCCGCCCCGAACCGGCCCTGATCGGAGCCGCCTCCGGCCTCGAACCCCTCATGTTCGGCGTCGCCTCCCGACCCGAACCTCTCGTGATCAAGGCCGTCTCCCGCCGGTCCGGGCCTGTCCCGGTCGGGGTCGTTCCCTTCGGACGTGAGGCGATCGCGGTCGGAGTCGGTGCTGTCGAACGCGAACGCCTCGGCCTCCGGGGTCGCCGGTTTGAAGGGTTCGAGGCCGGGAGCGTGTGACTCGACATTGGTCAGGGGGAAGGTCTCCGCCGGATCGGCGGGTCGGCGGGACTGCTCGAACAGGCCGTGGAACGGCTCGTGTTCGGGCTCCGGGCGCGGCGTACGGCCCTCGGGCCGGGTGATCCCGCCCGTGGCACGGCCACCGACGTCATCCGCCTCCTGACGGGGTAGCGGTTTGAGCGGAGCGAGAAAGCCGTCGTCGTCCCGCGCGGGGAACGCGCCGGCCGGGGGCGCCGGAGGCACGGTGAAGGCGCCCGCCGGGCCGGAGGCGTTCATCCAGTCGGCCGCGTCGGCGTCCTCGGCCGGTGAGTCGGCCAGGGCGGTCGCGAACGTTCCCACAGGGGCGTAGGAGGGGTCGGCGGCCGTGCGGAACAGCGCTGACGACAGGGCGTCGGGCTCGGCCGGAACCAGGCTCCAGGGGTCCTTCGGATATGGCGAAATGACGGCGTCGTCCACCGCGGTGCTCTTTACCGCGACGACGGGCGCCTCCTCCTGTTCCTTGATGGCGTCGAGCCAGGCAAGCTGTTCTTCGAGAGATTCCTCACGATCGTGTCTTGCCACCGTGTTCCCCCTCGGGATGGGTGTAAAGGGGCAGCAAACACATAGCAGGTTAACGCCCTGTGTTCTCATCAATGCGGGCAACCACCAAGTTGATCTCCGGTGGACGGCTTTGGACTAGCTTTGGACACATGCACGCCATCGTGATCGATAAGCCTGGCGGACCCGACGTCCTCGCCTGGCGGGAGGTTCCCGACCCCGTGCCGGGGCCGGACGAGGTCCTTGTCGACGTGGCCGCGTCCGCGGTCAATCGGGCCGACGTACTGCAGAGGCAGGGGTTCTACCACCCGCCTCCCGGGGCCTCGCCGTACCCGGGGCTGGAGTGCTCCGGCGTGGTCGCCGCGGTGGGTTCGGACGTGGAGGACTTCAAGCCGGGCGACCGGGTGTGCGCCCTGCTGGCCGGCGGCGGCTACGCCGAGAGGGTCGCCGTGCCCTGGCAACAGGTCATGCGTGTGCCGGACGGTGTGGACCTGGTCGAGGCGGCCGGGCTGCCCGAGGCGGCGTGCACGGTCTGGTCCAACGTGTTCATGATCGGACGGCTCAGGAAGGGCGAGACGCTCCTCGTTCACGGCGGTGCCAGCGGGATCGGCACGCTGGCCGTACAGCTCGCGAAGGCGTTCGGCTCGCGCGTGGTCGTCACGGCGGGGTCGGCCGAGAAGATCGCCCGCTGTCTCGAACTGGGCGCGGACGAGGGGATCGACTATCACGACGGGGACTTCGCGGAGAAGGTCGGGGCCGATGTGATCCTCGACATCATCGGCGGGCGATACCTGCCGGAGAACGTGCGGGCCCTCAAGACCGGAGGCCGGCTGGTCGTGATCGGCATGCAGGGCGGCTCCAAGGGCGAACTGGACCTGGGGGCTCTTCTCACCAAGCGGGCCTCGGTGCACGGGACCACGCTACGTCCGAGGCCGGTCGACGAGAAGGGGGTCATCGTGCGCGGCGTCGTGCGGAACGTCTGGCCTCTGGTCGACGCCGGCGCCATCCGCCCGGTGATCCACGCCCGGGTGCCGATGGACCAAGCCGCGGAAGCGCACCGGATCCTGGAGTCCGGGGAGCACATCGGGAAAATCCTGCTAGTAGGTTGAGGGCTATGAACGCTGAGGAGAGCACTCCGCATGTAGTGGTCGTGGGCCCCCCGGGCATCCAGGGCGATGAGGAAGGCGAAGGGCGGTCGGTCGCCGACCTGGTCGAGCAGCCGGCCAAGGTCATGCGCATCGGCAGCATGATCCGCCAGCTCCTCGAAGAGGTCCGGGCCGCCCCGCTGGACGATGCCAGCCGTAAGCGGCTCAAGGAGATCCATCAAAGTTCCATCAAGGAGCTTGAGGACGGCCTGGCGCCCGAGCTGGTTGACGAGCTGGAGCGGCTGTCGCTCCCCTTCACCGATGACAGCAGCGGCGCCCCGCCCAGTGACGCCGAGCTACGGGTGGCCCACGCGCAGCTGGTCGGCTGGCTCGAAGGACTGTTCCACGGGATCCAGACCACGCTTTTCGCCCAGCAGATGGCGGCTCGCGCCCAGCTGGAGAACATGCGCAGGGCGCTGCCCGGTGGGGTGTCACTGCAGGAGGGCCACCAGCAGAGCAGCTCGGGCCCTTACCTGTGACCTGAGGCCGGCCGTGCGACCTCGGGGCGCCGCGGGTCGGCCCTGGAGTCACCTCCGGTCGCCGGTGAGGCTCGAAGTCACCGCCGATGGCCGGTAAGACCCGGGGTCGCCGTCGGACAGTCTCGGTAAGGCTCGCCGGACGGTCGGCAAGGCCCGGGTCACCGCCGGTAGAGGCCCTCCAGCACCATGGCGACGCCGTCGTCGTCGTTGGCCGCGGTCACGTGATCAACCGCGGCCAGCACCTCCGTGTGGGCGTTGGCGACGGCGTAGGAGGTGCCGGCCCACCGGAGCATGGGCAGGTCGTTCGGCATGTCCCCGAAGGCGATCACCTCGGTGGACCCGACGTCCCGTATCTCGGCGAGCCTGGCCAGCGCCGAGGCCTTCGTCACACCGTGGGCGCTCATCTCGATGAGCGCCTGCCCACTGGAGTGGGTGGGGGTGACGAGGTCGCCGACCAGCCCGTGGACCGTCTCCTGGAGAAGGTCGGGGTCCATCCCGGGGTGCAGGGCCAGCAGCTTGGCACAGGGCCGTGAGAGGAGCGCGGCGGTCTCGACGTACTCGACGTGGAATCCGGTGGTGATACCACTGTCCCAGCTGCCGAGACGAAAGTCCGATTCGTGCGCGAATCCGCCTTCGTACTCCACAGAGAACGCAAGGTCGGGAACCTTCTCACGGAGCCGTCCGACCACCTCTTCAAGCACATCTATAGCGATCAGGTGCGATTTCACGATCTGTTCGGTATGCAGGTCGTAGACGAGCGCGCCGTTCGCGCAGATGGCCAGCCCCTGATGACGTACGGCCGCCGCCACCGTGCGCATCCACCTGGGTGGACGGCCGGTCACGAAGACCAGCGTGGCTCCGGCGCTCTCCACCAGGGCGAAGGCGGCCACGGTCCGGGGTGAGACGGTTCCGTCGGAGCGCAGAGCGGTACCGTCGAGATCGGTGGCGACGAGTCGGGGGCTTCCCATAACAGGGTCCAGTCTGCCCTGTGATGCGGGAGGCGCCGTCCTCGGGATCCGTCTCGAAGGAATCTTCCTCATGGCGGGAACACAGTGGCGCCGGATAGTGTTAGATGTGGTGGCGTTGTATTAGCTGAATCCCGTTGTGAAAACCAGTTTGACTGAACCACCCCGGGGCCCGCTGTACGACACATGGGGTTCACGAGGTGTGAATCCCAAAGTTTCAAATCCTGAGGGAGAGCTTTAATGGCTCAGGGAACCGTCAAGTGGTTCAACGCTGAAAAGGGCTTCGGCTTCATCGCACCGGACGGCGGTGCACCGGATGTGTTCGTGCACTTCTCCGAGATCCAGGGCAATGGCTACCGCAGCCTGGAAGACGGCCAGAGGGTCGAGTTCGAGATCACGCAGGGCCAGAAGGGCCCGCAGGCCTCGCAGGTCCGCGCCGTCTGACGCATAGACCTCTGCTAGGGGGGAGGGCGGGGTTCGCTTAACGCGAACCTCGCCCTTCTCCTTTTCCGGCCGGCCGTCGCCCCCGGCACGCCCGTCTCTCCTGACACGCCGCCTCTTCCGGTCTTACGGACCGCCTCTCCCAGCGGGCCCCCTCCCCTCACCGCCTTCCGGCCGACCCCGATGACCCTGATCGCGCTTCAGATCGACCATGAGCGCCGCGCACGGCTTTGGCGGAAGAAAGTGCCGACACCCATTCCCCGATCCCCTGTGGGGCTGTGGACGCCCGCGGCGCCGCCGGCCGGCTCAAGGCGCGGGCTCAAGGCGCGGGCCCGAGTGCCCGCGGTGGCCGCGCGGAATCCGGGGCCGCCATGAAACGGGCCGCGGAACGGGCCTCGCCGGAGTGCCCCTCGAAACGACGACGGCGGGGCCCCGGCCGTCGCGACCGGGGCCCCGCCGTCTCCCAGACCGCCCCGGAGGGCCGCGGGGGACCTACTTGACGGGTTCGAGGACGTCGAGGCCGACGAAGGGGCGCAGGGCCTTGGGGACCACGACGGAGCCGTCGGCCCGCTGGTGGTTCTCCAGGATGGCGACGATCCAGCGGGTGGTGGCCAGGGTGCCGTTCAACGTGGCCACGTGCCGGGGCTTGCCGCCGGAGTCGCGGAAGCGCACGGCGAGCCGGCGGGCCTGGAAGTCGGTGCAGTTGGAGGTCGAGGTGAGCTCGCGGTACCGCCCCTGGGTGGGCACCCACGCCTCACAGTCGAACTTCCGCGCGGCGCTGGTGCCGAGGTCGCCCGCGGCGGTGTCGATGATCCGGTAGGGCAACTCGACCTTGGCGAGCATCTCCCGCTCCCAGTCGAGCAGCCTGCGGTGCTCCTCGTGGGCGTCCTCGGGACGGCAGTAGGAGAACATCTCCACCTTGTCGAACTGGTGGACCCGGATGATGCCCCGGGTGTCCTTGCCGTAGGAGCCCGCCTCGCGGCGGAAGCAGGAGGACCATCCGGCGTAGCGGTACGGCAGCGCCGAGCCGTCGAGGATCTCGTCGGCGTGGTAGGCGGCCATCGGCACCTCACTCGTGCCGACCAGGAACAGGTCGTCCTCGGGCAGGTGATAAATCTCACTGGCGTGCGCGCCGAGGAAGCCGGTGCCCCTCATCGACTCCGGCTTCACCAGGACCGGAGTGATCATCGGGACGAAACCCGCCTCGATCGCCTGCTGCATGGCCATGTTGAGCAGCCCGAGCTGGAGCCGGGCGCCGACGCCCGTCAGGAAGAAGAACCGCGAGCCCGAGACCTTCGCACCGCGCTCCGTGTCGATCGCGCCGAGCAGCTCGCCGAGCTCCAGGTGGTCTCTGGGCTCGAAGTCGAAGACCGGCTTCTCGCCGACCTCCTCGATCACCACGTAGTCGTCCTCGCCACCGGGCGGAGCGCCCTCCTCGACGAGGTTGGGCACCGTGTACAGCAGGTCGTCGAGCTCGGCGCCGAGCTTCTCCGCCTCCGCCTCCGCCGACTTGACCTGCGCGGAGAGGTCCTTCGCCCGGTCGAGCAGGGCGGCCTTGTCGTCCCCCGAGGCACGGGACACCGACTTGCCGATGCTCTTCTGCTCGGCGCGTAGCGTCTCGAAGCGGCTCAGCGCGCCGCGCCGCCGCTCGTCGAGGTCGAGCAGCGTTTCGACGACAGAGTCGTCCTCACCGCGGGCACGCTGCGACGCCCGTAGCCGGTCGGGATCCTCACGAAGGGTACGCAGGTCAATCACGGAACAAGGCTACCGACGTACGGCTCGGGCCCGCGCCCCCAATAAGCCGCGTCGGCTTCTCGGCCCCGAAGGGCCGAGCTCGCGGCTCCTCGCCTTGAGCCTTCCTGGGCCTCATCTCGCCCACGCCTCGCCGCCCCCGTGCCCCGCCGCCCCCGTGCCCCGCGGCACTCCGGATCAGACCCGGCCGGCGCGGACCCTGGAGAGCCACTGCGCGGCCTCGGTGAAGTCGTCGTCGGCCGTACCACGCTTGACCTGCGGCGACAGGCCGTCGGCGCGCGGATAGCTCCCCAGGAAACGCACGTCGGAGCAGATCCGGTGGAGCCCGGAGACGGCCTCGCCGACCCTGGCGTCGGCCACGTGACCCTCGAAGTCGAAGTGGAAGAAGTAGTGACCGATGCCGTCGCCGGTGGGCCGCGACTCGATGCGGGTCAGGTTGACGCCGCGCACGGAGAACTCGGTGAGCATCTCCAGCAGCGCGCCCGGGTGGTCGTCGTTGAGGAAGGCGACCAGGGAGGTGCGGTCGGAGCCGGTGGGCTCGGGCAGCGGGCCGGGACGCGACACCTGGACGAAGCGGGTCACGGTGTCCGAGCGGTCGCCGACGTTGGCGAGCAGCTCGACCAGGCCGTAGTTCTCCCCCGCGATGCGCGCGGCGATGGCCGCGTCGTACGGCGAGCCCGGCAGGGCGACCTCCTGCGCCGCCGCCGCGGTCGACGGGGCCGCGACCACCACGGCGTCGGGCAGCTCGCGGGCGATGAAGTTGCGGCACTGGGTGACGGCGGCCGGATGGGTGAAGATCCGCTTGATGTCACCGACGCGGGTGTCCTGCCGCGCCAGCAGCGAGAACTCGACGGGGAGCAGCAGCTCGGCGGTGATGAGCAGCGGCTCGCCCCAGGCGAGCTCGTCCAGGGTGGTGGTGATGGCGCCTTCGAGCGAGTTCTCCAGCGGGACGACGGCGCCGTCGGCCTCACCCTGCCGGGCGGCGTCCAGCGCCGCGCTGACGTTCGCGCTGGGCAGGCGCTCGGCGTGGGGTGCCAGGAGCCGCAGGGCCTCCTCGGTGAAGGTGCCCTCCGGTCCCAGGTAGGCGAGTCTGGGCATGACCACAGGTTATCCGGCGCCTGTCCGAAAGTGTGCACTGAACTCCATATTCGGACAGCTCCCCCACCGACCGAGGGAGCGTGGGGGGCGACCGGTCAGGAGAGCGCCCGATCGGGGAGCGCCCGGAAGGCCTCCCGGCGACGCGGCAGCCACACCCCGAGCAGCCAGACCAGGGCGAGCGCGCCCAGCCCGAACCCGTTCTGCACGATCTTGCCCAGCACCGGGCTGAGCACCGGGACCTCGGCCGCCTTGATCGCCACCCCCCACCAGGGGATCGGCAGCACGTAGTAGAGCCAGACCCCCGCGGCGACCCGGAGCCGTACCGGGTCGCGCCCGTCGCCGG
Organism: Streptosporangium sp. NPDC006007; assembly: GCF_040614315.1. Classification (NCBI taxonomy): domain Bacteria; kingdom Bacillati; phylum Actinomycetota; class Actinomycetes; order Streptosporangiales; family Streptosporangiaceae; genus Streptosporangium; species Streptosporangium sp. NPDC006007. The sequence goes on from NZ_JBEXUG010000030.1 coordinate 21,704, forward strand.
CCAGGGCGCCGAGGACCACTACCACCCAGGCCAGGTGGTGGATCCAGGCCACCGGCGACAGCAGCACGGCCATCAGGCCGACCAGCGCCGTCGCCGCCACCGGGTGCCCGTCGAGCAGCGCCCCCCGCGCGTGGCGGAAGCCGTACCAGCCGACCACCGCGACCAGCGCCAGCCAGATCAGGGCGGTCGGCTGGTCGGGCAGGTAGAGCCGGATGAGCATGCCGCGCATGGACTGGTTGGTGGTGGCCGCGTTGGCGCCGAGCCGTTCGGGGTCGAACAGCGCGCGGAACCAGAAGTCGGCGGCGTCGCCGGGGATGACCAGGAACGGCAGCAGGGTGAGCAGGGCGGCGGTGAAGGCCGCCATGAAGAGGGTCCTGCGCTGCTCCTCCCGGGCTCCGGGACCGAAGCCGGTGATGAGCAGATGGATCAGGAAGACGCCCGGGGTGAGCTTGACCGCGACGGCCAGGCCGATCAGCGTGCCACGCGGCCAGACCGGCCTGCGGGCCACGCAGTCGGCGAGGCAGAGCGCCACCAGCAGGATGTCCACCTGACCGAAGCGGACCTGGTCCCTGATCGGCATCAGGTACGTGCACGCGACCATCAGGAACGCGAACAGCAGCGGCAGCCGGAGACCGCTCGCCCCGCTCGTCGCCCCGCTCGGCGTCTCATCCGGGTACGGCCCGGCCGCCCGGCCGGACACGGCGCGGAAGCCGTAGCCGACGGCGACCGCCAGCGCCGCGAAGACGCCGGCCGTCCAGACCCACTGCGCGAGCGGCCAGGACATCATCGCCAGCGGCGTGGCCAGCATCGCCGCGATCGGCGGGTAGGTGAACGGCAGGAGCTGGGGCGCGGGGGTCACGAAGTCGTAGACCGGCTGCCCCCGCAGGAGTGCCTGGCCACCGGTACGGTACACATCCAGGTCGACCAGGCGCTGGTCGTCGGCGTTGCTCAGCCACTGGAGCACCAGCGGGGCGACGGCCGCCACGACGATCAGCAGCGCGAGCAGCCACATCCATGGTGGCCGCCTGGTCGTGGTCGCCTCGCTGGTCCTCACGACCAGGCAGGTTACCGTGGGCCTGGAGGAAACGGCCGCCAACAGGTACGGATACGGGGGAACCGGATGGGTTCGGCGCACGGCGACTATCGGGCCGTACACCAGACCGCCGAAGGACCGGCCGACGTTCAAGCCGCCGGGACCGTCACGGCACCGGCCCGGGGCAGGGGCATCGCGGGGCGGGGCGGGGGCGGGGCCGGCCGGGTGTCTCCAAGCCGCGCCGTGCCGATCACCGTCCTGGTCGCCGTTCTCCTGCTGCTGTCCGGGATGGTGGGGTTCACCGGGCCCCTTGGAGCCGGTACGGCCGGCGCGTCGGCGGTGAGGGCGCTTCCCGCCGGGGTCGTGGTGGTCGGGGTGCCCGGGCTGGAGTGGAGCGACCTGGACCGCGCGCGGACGCCGAACCTGTGGAGGCTCGTGGACCGTGGCGGTGCCGCGTCGATGTCCACCCGGGCGGTGCCGCTGCCGGATCGGGGCATCACCTGTCCGGCCGCGGGCTGGCTGACCGTCTCGGCCGGGCAGCGGGCGGGCGCCCCGGGATCGAGCTGCGCGCCGTCGGCGGAGCCGACGCCGGCGCCGGACGGCGGGGCGAGCGTGCCCGGCTGGTCCGAGCTGGTGACCTTCAACACCGTCCAGACCTCTTACAGGCCGGTGCTCGGGCAGCTGGGGCAGCTCGTGGCGGACGCCGGGGGGAAGGTGGCCGCGGCGGGGCCGGGAGCCGCACTCGCCGCCGCCAACAAGTCCGGAAAAATCGGTAAATATGCGGCGAGTGTCGAGGAGCTCGGCGACCTGGCACCGTACCGGCTGGTCGTGGCGGAGGTCGCGGACCTCACCGAGGCGTGGACCGGGACGGCCCCAGAGGGAAACGGCGCCCCGGCCGGAACGGCCGGGCAGAAGGCCACCCCCACCGGACGCGCCACGGACGAGACCGCGGCGACCGGACCGGCCAGGCGGGAGGCGGTGGCGACCGCCGACCGGCGGGTGGGCGCGCTGCTCGACCGGCTCCCGCCGGCGACCACGGTCCTGCTCGGCGGGCTGTCCGACAGCACCTCCTCGGCCCGCCTGCACGTGGCGATCGCGTCCGGCCCGTCTCCCGGCGGCGCGCCGTACCCGCACGGCTATCTGACCACCGTCTCCACCCGGCAGGACGGGCTGGTCACCAACACCGACCTGACCGCCACCGCGCTCGGCCTGCTCGGCCTGGACACGCCCAGGAGCGTCGTCGGCCACCCGTGGCTGAGCGCCGGACCGGACGGGAGGCCGACCGCCGACGTGGTGCGCGACCTGGCCGACAAGGATCTGGCCAGCCAGGTGCTGCGCAGGGTGCAGGGGCCGTTCTTCACGGTCTTCGTGACCGTGCAGCTCCTGTTCTACCTTCTGGCCGCCGTCGCGATCCGGCGGGGCTGGGGCGGTGAGCGGGCGCTGAAGGCCGCCAGGGGGGTCGCCGTGGTGAGCGGGGCGATCGCGGTCGCCACGTTCCTGGCACAGCTCGTGCCGTGGTGGACGCTGCCCGCGCCGATGGTCACGGTGGTCGGGACCATCCTCGGCATCGCCTGCGCGGTCGCCGCCCTCGCCTTCGCCGGCCCCTGGAGGACACACGTCCTCGGCCCGCTGACCGTGGTGGCCGGGATCACCTCACTGGCCCTGCTGGTCGACGTGATGACCGGCTCCACGCTCCAGGTGAACGCGGTCACCGGCTACGAGCCCGTCACCGGCGGCCGTTTCTACGGCTTCAGCAACATCGCCTTCGCCGTCTACTCGGCCGGGACGATCCTGGCCCTGGCCGGGATCGCCCAGTGGCTGATCTCCCGGGGACGGCGCGGGCTCGCGCTCACGGTCTGCGTGCTGTACGGCGGGCTCGCGGTGTTCGCCGACGGCTGGCCCGCGTGGGGCGCCGACTTCGGCGGGGTCCCGGCGTTCCTCGTCGGGCTGGCCGTCTTCTGGATCCTGCTCTCCGGCGGCCGGGTCTCACCCGTCAGGCTCGGCCTGGTCGGACTGGCCGGCGTCCTGCTGATCGGGGCGATCGCGGTGACCGACTGGCTCAAACCGGCCGCCCAGCGCACCCACCTGGGCTCGTTCGTCCAGCAGGTGCTGGACGGCGAGGCCTGGACGGTGATCTCCCGCAAGTTCGGGGCGATGGTCGGCGTCACCGTCGGGAACTGGTCGCTGACCCTGCTCTCGCTGGTCGCGCTGGCCTTCCTCTTCCTGGTGCTCGACCGCCCGTCCCGCTGGGGCGCCTCCGCGCTCGACCGGGCCTACACGCTCGCACCGCCGCTGCGCGCCGGGCTGATCGGCACGCTGACCTGCGCGCTGATCGGCTTCCTGATGAACGACTCCGGCATCGCGATCCCGGCGATGGCGCTCACGGTCGCGGTACCCCTGACACTGTCCGCGTGCGTGCGCGCGCTCCGGCTCTCACCGCCCAGCAGAGCAGCACGAGCGTCAGAGCCAGCAGGGACCACGGCACCACCCGCTCCCTGACGACGGTCCTCATCCAGAGCAGGTCCTCCGGGCGGAGCGCCTCCCTGGCCGGAAGGTAGCCCATGGACAAGATCGCCACCCTGGCCACCATGAAGCCCTCCAGCGCCGGCCAGGAGGCCATGGCCAGCAGCGCGAAGGCCAGCCCGTCGTACCAGGGCAGCGCGTACGGCGCGGCGAACAGCCAGGCGACCACTATCGTCCCGGCGACCGCCGGGGCCGTGTCCTCCGGCAGGATCCTGAGCGTCAGCCAGGCCAGGACGACCATGAGGAGCAGGGAGCCGGCCTGGATCCAGGCCGAGTAGGCGCCGGGCCCGAGCGTCTCCTGGAGCCCGACCTTGACCAGGTGCCAGGGCGTGCCGAACGAGACCTTCCTGCTGGTCGCGGAGACCTGGTCGAGGACGTGCGGCCCGGCCAGGCCGTAGATCACCAGCACGGTGGCGGTCGCGGTCCCCGCCACCACGGCGAGCCTGCCCGGCGAGCGGCGCAGCTCCCACGCCGGGCCGAGCGCGACGAGCCCGGCGTTGAGCTTCACCCCGATCCCCACCCCGAGCAGCAGCCCTGACGCGGCACCTCGGGTCGCGAGCGCCGCGACCATGCACGCGACGGCCAGGGTGTCCACGTGCATCCCGGCGGCCAGGTGGTAGATCATCAGCGGGTTGACCGTCCAGAGCAGCGCCGCCCGCCCCCGCAGGTCCGCGTCCCCCCGGGTGAACCGGTGCAGCAGCAGCGCGGTCCCGATGAACGCCGCGGCGTTGACCAGCGCCATCACGAAGACCGTCAGCCTGGCCGAGTCACCTCCGGCCAGGCTCGCCAGCGCCTGTACGGCGGTCGCCACCGGGCCGTAGACGCTGGTCACACCGGCCCACTCCTCCACGGCGCCGACCACGGGATCACCGGGCAGCGCCGCGGGCGTGAGGGCGTAGGGGTCATGACCGAGCGTGATCAGGCGGCCGTAGGCGGCGTAGTTCAGGTGGTCGGCCGAGCCCGAGGGCGGCAGGAGGGCGAGCACCGCCGCCGTCGCGCAGCCGGCCGCGAGCAGCAGCCGCGGGTCCGGCCTCCACCGGGACCGCAGGGCCGCGGCCAGCCCCGCCGCGCCCAGCACGATCGCGGCCGCGGCCATGGCGATCACCAGATGGGCGCCGGGGCGCACGCCCAGCGAGTAGGGCGGCTGCCAGGACGGGCCGGGCGGTCCCGGCACCATGGCCGAGGGCCCCAGCAGTCCGATCAGGACCGTCAGCCCGGCGGAGAGCCCGATGGCGGCGAACCCGGCGACGTCGAACCACCGCGGCGTGTCACGCCCGGGAACCCGCCTACCACCGACAACCGAAGATTCCCGAGTCACCCGCAAATTCCAGCACATCCGGCCAGGTGCCCGGGACGGCGGGACACGGACCGGTGACGGACGCCGGAGAAGTCACGCGACCGTCCGCCGGAACGCGACGAGAGCCCGGTGGACCGACGGGGCGAGGCCCGGTGGACCGGAGCGCGCCGGGCCTACCTGCGGGCCAGCAGCGCCCTGGCGACGTCGCGGAACTGCCTGGCCCGGTGGAGCTGGGCCCTCCAGTCGGTGCCGGTGGCCCGGTGGGCCATCTCCACCTCGACCTCCCGCACGCGAAACCCCCTGCGGAGCAGGTCGATCGTGAGGGCCGTCTCCACACCGAAGCCGTGGGCCAGGGGCCGCGCCGCCTCGAAGGCGGCCCTGGTCAGACAGCGCTGGCCGTTGAGCGGCTGGGTGGGCGTCCAGCCGGTGGCACGCTCAACGCCCTGGCGGGCCAGCTTCACCACGAACCCGTGACCGCCCAGCTTCACCCGGGTGACGAACACGGCGACGGTCATGTCCGCCTCGCCCGCCACGACCGGCTTGATCAGGGGTTCCGCCGCGCGCGCGGTCTCCCCCAGGTCCGCGTCCAAAAAGAGCAGGTGCCTGGGCGTCTCGTCGTCGAGCAGGCGGACGGCCTCCGCACCGCTCTCCATGGCGGCGGCCTTGCCGCGGTTCCGGCTGTGCCGTACGACCCGCGCCCCGGCGGCCTTGGCCACCCGGCCGGTCTGGTCGGTCGAGCCGTCGTCCACGACCATGACGAGGTCCACGCCGGAGAGCGCCAGGGCCGCGGCCACGGTGGCGCCGATCCGATCCGCCTCATCCTTGGCCGGGATGATCACCGCTGTCCCGGTCATACTTGCGGCTTGGCCGTCAGCAGCTTCTCGGGCACCGCGTCGTGCACGGTGAACACCGAGTCAAGACCGGTGACCTGGAGAATCTTGCGCACGGCCGGCCGGGGGGCCGCCAGCTCCAGGGTTCCGCCACGCTCTCGCAGGCGCTTGAGCGCCGAGAGCAGCACGTTCATACCGGTGGAGTCGCAGAACTCCACCCCGGACATGTCGATGACCACATAGGTGGTCGGGCTCTCCTGAAGCAGGCGAGCGAACTCGGCCTGCAGGCCAGGAGCGGTGTACAGGTCGATTTCGCCGACGATGGTCATGACGGTGTGCCCGACATGAGATCGAGTTGAGACTTTTAGCTCCACAGCGGGCACACTAGCGGCGCGAAGGCCACTGGTCACGTTCTCTCGCCTAACCCGAGTCGTCGGGCCTTTGTCCCCCGTTTGGGTCTCATGGAAACCCTGAGTGCGCGAAACTTGACTCTGAGCGACACCGGCTTGGCCGGAAAGGGGGAGACCCGGACTCTCCCGACCGTCCCTGCGCTACGACAGTGGCGGCCGTTGAGTAGAAACGGGCCCGAACGCACCGATGAACACCGATCTTCCTGAGGATCCCCAGCGGCAGCGGCTCCGGGAGCACCTGGAGTCCATGATCACTCGCACCGAGAAGGCCACGTCGTGGCAGGACGCGGCCAACTCTCTGCGCGGCCTGGTGAACCACGAGGGGTATGTCCCGATCAGAACCCGGCTGGCGAGCGAGGACCTCGACTTCCTCGAAAGCGCGCGGGAGGAGCTGCTCGGCTTCGCCGCACTCGGGATCAGGCTCCTCGACCTGCACCAGCCCCGGGACGCGGGCGGCATCACCAGCGACGCGGCCCGCCCTATCCTGCGCTGCCGCAGTTGCATGTGGCGGTGGCCGTGCCCGACCTTCCGCACCATGGTCGAGTCCTTCGGCGCGCCGAGGGCCCCGGCCTCCTGCCAGCACGTCGAGCCCGACCACGGGGATCACCTGGACAGCGGAGACGACGGGGGCTCGGAGGCGGCCGGGGCGCTCATCGCCGCTCCGGCCCGGTCCGAGCTCACCGCCCCGGCCGGGCCGGAGTCCACCGCCCCGGCCCGGCCGGAGAGCGAGATCCCGGCCCTGCGGACCCTGCCCCGCGGTTCCTGACCGTCGACGGCGCCGATCAGTCCAAGGGTTCGTAGCGGTAGCCGACACCCCACACCGTGACGATGCGCCGGGGGACGGCCGGATCGGGCTCGATCTTCTCCCGGAGCCGGCGGACGTGGACGGTCACCGTGGAGGAGTCGCCGAAGGACCAGCCCCAGACCTGTTCCAGCAGGGCTGAGCGGCTGAAGGCCTGGCGGGGGTTGTCCATCAGATAGGTCAGCAGGTCGAACTCACGGACGGTCAGCGTGATCTCGGTCTCGGCGAGCCGTACCCGGTGGGCGCCGACGTCGACCGTCAGGTCACCGTCCCTGAGCACGCCGGTGCCGGTCGGCGCCGAGACGCCCCGCGCGCGCCGCAGCACGGACTGCACCCGCAGGGCCAGCTCGCGGGGGCTGAACGGTTTGACGACGTAGTCGTCGGCGCCGACCTCCAGGCCGGCGACCCGGTCGATCTCCTCGCCCAGGGTGGTCAGCATGATCACCGGAATCGGCCGGTGTTCCCGGAGCCTCCGGCAGATCTGGAGCCCGTCCGTCTCCGGCAGCATCAGGTCGAGCACCAGCAGATCGGGCGGGCCGGCCAGCGCGCTACTGAGCGCGCCGGCGCCGTCTCGGACGCATTCCACCAGGTGACCGTCGCGCTCCAGGTAACCGGCCACGACCTCGGCCACCGTCGGGTCGTGCTCGACCAGCAGAATCCGCGCGCTCATGGCCTCCACGGTAAGCCCGGAACGGACCGGTTTCCGCACCTTTGCCCCTTCAGTAGGGGCTAGATCGTTATCGTGCCGGTTCTCATCGGACCGCCGCCCGACGTACGGTGGCTGCATGGGTCGTATCGTGATGGCAGTACTGGGCGTCATCCTCGCGCTCTACGTGGTTTTCGGGCTCGTGCTGCCCGCGCTGTTCGGGCTCTTCAAGTTCCTGTTCGTGCTGGCGATCGTGGCCTTCGTGGTCGTCGCCGCGGTCACGATCGCGGGCAAGTTCGCCAAGTGAGCACGGTGCTCGCCCTCCAGACGCTCTCCGTCCGGCTATTCGGCGGCGGCGGGCGGCGACGGAGCTGAGGTGGGCGGCGCGGTGAGGCGCGGCCCGGATGCTGGGGACGTTCCCGGCGAATGCTCCGCTGGAGGTTACGGCAGAGGTGATCGGGCTCGCCGCCGGGCGGCTTGATGCCGATTTAGTAGTCCTTCGTCAGGGGCACACGGCTCGTTGGCCGCGCGTGAGCGCCACGATCGGGTGATGCCACAGCCCGACAGTTCGTGTTCGGAGCGCCGGCCGAACGAAGAGTGGTATTACTTTGAGTTACCGGTCCGTCCGATCGTGTCACGGAAAGGCGCGGCCGCGAGGGGCCGCTCCGGTGCGCAGCCGGCCGTCCGCCGGCCCGGCGAAGCACCGTTTCGTCAGGACGCGACGTCACCAACAGGGCCGGGGCCGTGCGCGCCGGTCTCCGCAGGAGGAGAGTCTGTGATCTCGAAGAGCAAGAAGAACATCCGTTCCATGGCCGTGGCACTCGCCGCGACCGCCGCCTTCACCGTCACCATCCCGGCCGGCACCGCCTTCGCCATCGACCACGTCCAATGCGTTGGCGGTGAGAACTTCCTGAAGATCTGGTCGCACCTGGGCGGCCGCCAGAGCGTCGACTGCTACGCCAACGGCGGAAAGACCGACTTCGGCGGATGGTGGGTCGACCGGATCTCCACGGGCAACAACGACCTGATCTACTACGACGCCAACGGCGACTCGGTGAGGATCGATCGCTGGCACGACATCACCTTCCCGAACCGCCCTCCGAAGGTCGTCGCCATCCAGATCGTGTGACACGCCGGCACGCGGTGAGAGACCGCCGTCGCTTCGCCGTCGTAGCGGTGGGGCGGAGGTAGGAGGCGGCTCGCCCCGCCTCACCCGGGCCGGGTGAGGCGGGGCGGAGTCTGTCTCCCCGGGGAGGCGGAGCCAGGTGAGGCGGAGGCGCGCAGTCGTCGCACCCCGCGCCGGAACCGGCTATCCGCACTCCCGCAGGGCGGGCTCGGGGATGGAGACATGACCGTCACTCACCGTGCCGAGGGCGGTGACCACCGCCCAGACCGTGGTGATCTCCCCCTCGTGCTTGACACCCCAACTGGTGGCCAGATACTCGACGATGCCGAGCCCCCGGCCTCCCAGCGAGGAGAGCGTGGGCCGTCCGGCGCGCGGTTCGGTGGCGGCGCCACCGTCACTCACCGCAACCTCGACATGTTCGTCGGTCCACCGCCACGCCACTCTGATCTGACCGGACGGCAACGGATGCGCATGCCGGAGCGCGTTGCTCAGCAGTTCGCTCACCACGAGGACCGCGTCGTCTATAGCGGTCTCGTAGACACCCCATTCCTGCAGGTCAGAGCAGAGGCGTTGGCGTGCGACAGCGACGCTGGACGGTGCATACGGCAACAACACGACGCTCGACGCACTCACCTCCCCGTATCCCTGTTCCCCCTGAGGAACACACCCCAGTACGACCGAAATGCCCCGTTAGATAGCCTTAGAAACCGAACGCCGATTACAGCTTGTGTACATTCGACAATAGATCAGCTCATCCGTTACCGGCTCGTTACCGGTTCGGCGTGTCGGTCAGGTAAGAGCCCCCGGCGTGTCGGCGATACGCAGAAGCAATCGCATCCGGGTACCGCCTCCAGGACGGGGGTGCGCCGACACCTCCCCGCCCTGGGCGCGGACCAGGCTGCGCACGATGTACAGCCCGAGACCGACACCGCCGAACCGGCGGCGGTCGCCGCTGTCGACCTGGACGAAGCGCTCGAAGATGCGCTCCCGGCTCGCCGGAGCTATGCCCACACCCTCGTCGTCCACGACCACCACCACCCAGTCACCTTCCGGCCACGCCTCGACCTTGATCAGGCCACCGTCCGGTGAATATTTGAACGCGTTCTCCAGCAACTGGCCCAGCACGATATCGGTGGCCAGAGCGTCTCCGGAGACCGGGGGTAGGTTTTGGGCTACTTTCACCTCAACTGTGTGCAAATCAGATAGATCGTGCAGACCCAGCGTGGCGGCCCGGAGCAGCTCGCCGAGGTCAAGACCCTCGATCTTGAGGGTCAGCTCCCCCGCCCCCGCGTGCGAGCCCAGCAGCAGGTTGTCCATGAGCTGACCGAGGGAGCGCGCCCGCTCGGCGATGATGTGCACGGCCGAGCGGCGCTCGGTGTCGGTCATGTTGTCCCAGCGCGCGTCGAGCGTGCCGGCGAACCCCCGGACCACGGTGATCGGGGTGCGCAGCTCATGACTGGTGGTGGCCAGGAAGAGGTCCTTGGCCTCCTCCAGTTCCTTGGCCCGGGTGATGTCGCGGAAGTCCACCACGATCTCACCGGTCTCCACGATCTCGGCGCAGAGCACGTCCAGCCAGGCGCCGGAGGGAAGCTGAAGGGTGAGCTTGTCACCCGGCTCCGGCAGCTGGAACGGCGGCGGCCCGCCGATCACCTCGGTCGCGGCGAAACCGGTCAGCTCGGTGGCCGACGGGTTCCACTGGATGACCCGGCCCTGGCCGTCGAGGACCGCTATGCCGTCCGCGCTGGCGTCGAACACCGCCCGCTCGTGGGCGCGCTGCCGTACGGCCTCCTGGTAGGCCATGGCGTTGCCCACGGCGATCCCGGCGTGGCCGGCGAGGAGTTCGAGCAGTTCGAGCTCCACGTGACCGGCCTTGTGCTTGGCGAACAGGGCGTACAGCGCGCCGTACGGCCGCCCGCCCACCGCGGCGAGGCCGAGCGCGATGGTGTGCAGGCCGGGAAGCTGTGACCAGACCAGCTCGTCCAGCCGGGCCTGGTTGCCGGTCTCCAGCATCACGGTCCTGCCGGTGCGCAGCAGTTTGCCGACCAGGCTGGTGCGCATGTCGCCGGTGGAGTCGCGCAGCGACTCGGGAAGCCGATGGCTGGCCACGAGCCGGAGCCGGTCCCCCTCGATGAGCACGAAACCGCCCGCGTCGGCCCCGGTCAGCTCGGTGAGGCTGGCCGCGATCCGGTCGAGCACGGCGGGCAGCTCCCGCGCGGCGTTGATGTCGGCGACCACGTCGGTGAGCCTGCGGACGAGCCGCGCCCGCCGGACGACCCGGTCCTGGGCGGACTCGTCGTCCTGGACCAGGTGATAGACGCTGACGTAGCCGAGCAGCACCCCGGCCTCCGAGCGCAGAGCGCCGGTGTCCACCCGCACGTCGAGCAGGCTGCCGTCCCTGCGGAACCGCTTGGTCCGCAGCGAGACCCGGCCGCCGGTGCGGACACGTTCCAGGACCGCGTTGTGCTCGGCCGTCAGCTCCTCGGGAACCACCGGGGCGCGACGGCCGAGCAGTTCGTCGGCCGACCAGCCGAAGAGGCGTTCGGCCGCGGGGTTCCACACCAGCACCGCCTGATCACGGTCGAAGACGACCATCGCGTTGGGCGCACCGGCGACGACCGCACGGGCGATGCCCTCGTCACCATCGGCTCTGTCGTCACCCACACACCCATAGTGCCGTGTCAACCGGCCTGATCTTGGCACTTCGTCCGCATGTGCTGACACTCACCTGAGGGATCCGTCCGATACGCTGCGGTCACCACACGCCTGGACACGGAAGGGTGGGGCCATGTCATCCGGCGACCTCGACGCACTGCTACGGGTGACCTCGCCCACCTACATAGGGAAAACCCATCCCGACATCGCCTTCGGCACACTCGAAGGACCGGTGGGACGGCTGGTCCTCGCGGTGACGCACCGGGGCGTGGTGGCCTGCAGCTACGAGGACGAGAACGTCGTGTTCGAGCGGGTCAGCAGGGAGATCGGCTCGTTCATCGGGCCGGATCCCCGGCGGCTCGACCCGGTCCGCCGGGAACTGGACGCCTACTTCTCCGGCAGGCTCCGCGCCTTCACCACCACGGTCGACCTGCAGATGGCGACCTCGTTCGCCAGGACCGTGCTGCAGATGATGCTGGCGGTGCCGTACGGGACGGTGACCACCTACCGCGAGATCGCCGAGCGGATCGGCAGGCCGAGGGCGCTGCGGGCGGTCGGCAACGCGCTGGGCAGCAACCCGGTCTGTGTGATCGTGCCCTGCCACCGGGTGGTGGAGAGCGAGGCCGTCCTCGGCGGTTACGCGGGAGGCGCGACCGCCAAGGAGCGGCTGCTGCGGGTCGAGGGGGCCACCGGGAACTCCTCCCCCGGCACCCGGTGACCGGGCCGAGACCCGGCCGCCCTGCCCGGGGCTACCGGCGGCGGAACGCCCCCAGGACGAGCGTGACCAGGCCGGCGACGAGGAAGGCGCCCACGGCCGCGCTCATCCACGGCTGCGGGGTGAAGTGCACGGCCTGCCTGACACCGTTCCAGATCGCCGCCCACCAGGCCACCTGGGAGGGGGCGGCGAGCAGCCACCAGGTGGCGAAGCCGAGCGCCCACGGGATCACCATGAGCCGGCGGGAGGGGGCGTTCTGGGAGGTGTCCCAGTTCCTGCCACGGCCGAGCAGGAAGTAGTCGACGGCCAGCACGCCGAGCATCGGCACGAACACCGCGCCGATGATGCTGAGGAAGGCGCCGTAGGAGTTCACGTCCACGACGAGGGCGACGCCCGTGGTCAGCACGCCGATGGCCACGGAGAAGACGCGGCGGTCCACCCTCGGCATGAGGTTCTGCAGCGACATCGCCGTGGAGTAGACGTTCGCGAACGACTGGTCGGTCTCGCGCAGCACGAGGATGCCGAAGAACAGCGCGCCGAGCGGAGCCGCGACGAACGGCGCGAACACCGCGGTCGGCTGGCTCTGCACCGCGCCGTGACCGGCGAGCGCCACCGCGTAGACGCCCACGGCCAGGCAGGCCACCTGGGCGACGGTGTAGCCGCCGACGATGCCGGTGAAGGCCGCGCGGCTGGAACGCGAGTGCCTGGCGTAGTCCGCCGCGACCGGCACCCAGGAGACCGACAGGGCGATCACGAAGTCCACGGCCGGGGCGAAGGCGTCCCAGGAGCCACCGGTCTGGACGGGGGTGTCGCGCAGGAAGACCACCGCGAACCAGGCCATCGACACGATCACGCCGGCCGTGACGAACCGCCGGAGCAGCCTGATGACCCCCAGCGGGTAGATGGTGAGCGCCGTCGTCAGCGCCCCGGCCGCGATCGCCCAGACCGCGTAGGGGACGGACCGTCCGAAGATCGCCTGTGCGCCCATCGCGATGACCCAGAGCTCGAACGCGCCCCAGCCGATCATCTGGATGATGTTGAGCACGGTCGGGACGTAGGAGAGCCTCGCGCCGAACAGCCCGCGGAGCAGCACCATCGCGGGCCTGCCGGTCTGCACTCCGGGCACCGCGGCGAGGCCGACCATCGCGGTGCCGACGAGGCTGCCGACGAGGGCGGCGACCAGCGCCGCGGTGAGGGTGAGCGGATTGTCGTCGCCCAGTGGGTTGATCAGGAAGAGCGCGAAGGAGAATCCGAGGAGGCTGACCCCCAGGTTGGCCCAGAACGCGCCCTGGTCGAGCGTGCCCAGGGTCTTCGGCGGGGCCTGGTCGAGGGTGAGGGGGGCCTCGGCATGCTTGGAATCGATGACGTCGGGCGTCATGACGCGCTCCCTACGCCGGCATTACCCGGACAGGTTCATGCGGTCGGCGGCGCGTCACGAGTGAGGCCCTGTCGGCCCTCCGCGTGGTTCCGCCCTCTCAGCCCGGTTCCGCCCGAGCTCCCGCGGTAGACAATTCGTCAGGATTATGTCACTTATTCCTTTTTTGGCAAGGCGTCGCCCATGTGACGAGATATTCCTCAGGCGACGAAGGGATCCTGGCCGTTTTCGCCCACCATGGGCCGGCCCGCGAAGTGCCACGACCGCATGCCGCCGCCGATGTTGATCGCGTCCCGGCCGACGTGGTTGAGCCAGGCGGCGGCGTTCGCCGAACGGCCCCCGCTGCGGCAGACCACGTAGACCGGCGCGTCCTTGGGAACCTCGGCGACCCGGGCCTGCAACTCGCCGAGCGGAATGTGGACGGCCCCGGGCGCGTGCCCGGCCCGCCACTCGCCGTCCTCGCGCACGTCGAGCAGGAACGCGCCTTCAGGCACCGCGTGTACTTCCACCTCAGGAACAGTCATGGCCCCATTCTTCCAAGTCCACCGGTGGACGGCGCACGGAGCGGCCCGATCGCCCCCGCCCCGTCCGCAAGCGGCCACCGGTCCGGAACCGTCAGCGCGCCTCCCCGGCCTCCCCGTTGACGATAAAGACAACATGGTTTACCTTTTGATGGACAGTCAATCAGATTTACTATTTGGAGGGTCCATGACCACCGCGGATCTGGCAGGCGCCCCGGCCTTCGAGATGGACGGCATCACCCTGCGCTCACTGGCCGTGCCCTCGCGAGGCTCCTCGCAACTGGCCGTCTGGTCGTTCGACATGGCCCCCGGCGCGGCGGGCAAGGAGCACACCGTGGATCGCGAGGAGGTGTTCGTCGTCCGGTCCGGACGGATCGTGGGCACCCTCGGCGGCGTGGAGCACGTGGCCGGGGCGGGAGACGCGCTGATCGTCGCGCCGGACACCCCGTTCTCGCTCCGCAACGACTCCCGGACCGAGCGGGCCGAGGGCACCGTGTGCACCTCGGCCGGGATCAAGGCGGCCCAGGGCGGCCGGACCATCCTGCCGCCGTGGGCTCAGTAGGCGGAACCGCGGTGGGCCGGGGCTCGGCAGAGCCGGGGACCCGGGCGGGACCGGGTCAGGGCACGTCCCAGAAGGCGATCTCGTGGGCCATTCCCTCGCCGAACAGCTTGGCGGCCCGGGCGGGGTCGGGGGCTGCCTCGTCGATCATCACGGCGATGCGCTCGGTCAGCTCGGCGAACCCCGGGGCGGCGTAGGTGTCGACCCAGGCCCGGTAGCGCGGCTCGGCCGGGGGGTTCTCGGCGAGAACCCGGCCGAGGGTGGAATAGCCCCACATACAGGGGTAGAGCGCGGCCAGACCGTCGGCGTAGTCGGCCGCCGAGTCGAGCAGGAACGAGGTGTAGGCCGCGCAGGCCGGCCCCTTCCTCACCCCGCCCAGGTCGGCGCCGAACTCGGCCGACAGCGAGCGGTGCAGGTTCAGCTCCTCGTGAAAGGTGGCGTGGGCCAGGTCGACCAGGTCACCCAGATGGCCGTCGGGGGCCTGCCAGGCCAGCCGGGAGAAGACCCGCACGTAGTCCAGCAGGAACAGGTAGTCCTGCTCCAGCCACGATCGGAACACCGGCTCCGGCAGGTCTCCCCTCGCGATGCCCGCCACCGTCGGATGAGCCAGCTGGACGTCGACGAGGGGGCGGCCGATGGCGTGGAGTTCCTTGGAGACGCTCATGACGGACCATTCTCTCAAGGCCCATGGTGGCCACGCCTCACCGACCTACCCGAGTACCCGCGCCGCGCGAGCGCTCACGACATAGGGTCGAGCGATGACGACCATCATCGCCGAGGAAGTCCTGCTGCTCGCCTACAGCGAGGTCGAGGGCAGGCAACTGGTCGGCTCGTCCGAGCTGGACGCCGCGCTCGGCGGCTCCCTCCTGGCTGAGCTGGCCATCAACGGCAGGATCGACCTGGCCGGCAAGAAGGTCACCGTCCTGGATCCCACACCCCTCGGAGACGAGGAGCTGGACGCCACGCTCGCCCGGATCGCCGCGGATCCCAAGAAGCGCAAGCCCGACTGGTGGGTGCAGCGGCTCCACTCGTCCAAGCTCCGCAAGCGCCTGCTGTCCGGGCTGGCCGGACGGGGGGTGCTCGGCGAGGAGCAGCGCAAGATCCTCGGCGTCTTCCCCAGCACCCGCTACCCGGAGCGCGATCCGAGCGTCGAGCAGGGCATCCGCGAGCGCGTCCAGAGCGTGCTGTCGGGGGCCGAGCCCGACGAGCGGGTCGCCGTGCTGATCGCCGTCCTGCACGCGGCCAAGATCGACCGCAAGGCGTTCCCCGGCGCGAGCAAGGAGCGCATCAAGGAGATCACCGAGGGCGAATGGGCCGGTGAGGCCGTCGCCAAGGCGATCGCCGCCGTCAACGCCGCCGTCATGACCGCGGTGATGGCCGGAGCCGTCGCGGGCAGCATCTCGTCCGGCTGAGCCCCCTCCCCTCGCACGGCGGGACAGGGGCGGGTCCCTGGTTCTGACCAGAATGCCCGCGCTCCCCTCCCCGCGCACGGCGGGACGGGGAGCGCCTCGGGCGGCGCGCAGGCCGGGGCCGGCCCCCCTCCTCCGGGCTGCGGGGCGGCCGGGACGGCTACTTGCCGAGGACGTCCGGGGGGACCGGTCTGTCCTGGGCCAGGGCCTCGAACATGCGCAGGGCCTTGGCACGGTCCCACTGCACGACGGCCTCGCCGTTGATGGTCGGCAGGGAGCCGACCGGGACGACGGTGGTCACCGGGTTGTCCCCCATGGCCAGACCGAGGGAGAGCAGGTTGAGCGCGCCGCTCTCCTCGCCGACCGCCACCGAGTCGGTGGCGCTCAGGGCGAGCGGGACGGAGCGGAAGGGGTTGATCAGAACCCCCGGGCTGGCGGCCTTCTTCACCACGGCCGAGAAGAACTGGCGCTGGCGCTGGGTCCGCTCGAAGTCGGGGATGGCGCCGGTGGCGCGGGTGCGGACGTAGCCGAGGGCCGTGCCGCCGTCCAGCACCTGCTTGCCCTTCTTCAGGTTGATACCGGCCTTACGGTCCTTGATGTCCTGCTTGACGTCGATCTCGACACCGCCGATGGCGTCCACGATGCCCACGAAGCCGCCGAAGCCGATCTCCATGTAGTGGTCGATCCGGAGCCCGGTGACCTTCTCCACGGTCTTGGCGAGCAGCTTGGGGCCGCCGTCCTGGAAGGCGTAGGCGGCGTTCAGCTTGCCGCGGCCGTGGCCGTCGATCGGCACGTAGGAGTCGCGCGGGAGGCTGACCAGGGTCGGCCGGCCGCCGCTGTCGGGGATGTGCAGCAGCATCATCGTGTCGGTCCTGCGGCCGACGGCCTGGCCGGTGGCGAACTTCCTGCGCTGCGCCTTGGTCAGACCGGCCCGGCTGTCGGAGCCGACCAGCAGCCAGTTCGTGCCCGGGGTGTCGGCGGGGCGGCCCTCGTACTCGCCGAGGGCGTCGATCCGTTTCATCCGCGAGTTGATCACGAAGTATCCGCCGACGGCGAGCACCAGCAGGACGACCACCAGCCCGATGAGAATCCGCACCGCCAGCCGTCCGGGCCGCTTCGGCCGCCAGCTCGGCATCCGGAACCCTCCTCTGTCTCCCGGGGGGCCGCCCGAGGGGCCGGACGGCCCGCCGGGGGATCCAGCGGACCGGGGGGCCGAACCGGGCAGCGGCTTGACGGGGCGGGACCCCTCCCTGGGCTTGCCGTAGACCCGCGAACTCCCCCGGGGACGCGCCTCACCCGGCTGCTCCCCGGCGAACGGTTCGCCGGCGGGCCGCTCCCGGCCCCGCACGGGGTGGGAGGGCTGTCCGGCCGCACGCGACGGGACGGGTCCCGGGGTGGGCGACCGCAGCGCGCGGGTGCGATCGTCGTCTTCCGTCCAGTCACCCACGTCGTATCCCCGCCACCTCTCGAACTCACAATGAGACCGTCATTATCGACGCTACGTCGTGGTTCCGTCGCCCGTAGAGGTGTCCGCCAGGTTTTCCCCGGGAAAAGTACACAGATAGGTGCGTACCAACCAATATTGGGGCGGTCGGCCGTTCTGGAAACATCGACCCCCACGTGGATCGTTACGGTAGAGGACGACCTCTGCCCGAAAGGATGATCGTGTCCACTCCGGACCCGTGGAGTACCTGCCCGTGCGAACGCACGGGAGCCACTGACCCGACCGGGAGAGCCGCCCGGTGAACACGGCTCTCGGCCTGCTGGCCGTACTTCTCCTCACTCTCGCCACCGGCTATTTCGTCGCCCAGGAGTTCGCCTTCGTGGCCGCCGACCGGGGTGTGCTGCGTGAGCAGGCCGACGCCGGTGACGCGGCGGCCGTACGGGTGCTGGAGGTGACGGGGCGTCTGTCGTTCATGCTGTCGGGCGCGCAACTCGGTATCACCGTCACCGCCCTGCTGGTCGGCTTCATCTCCGAGCCCGCCATCGCCACGGTGATCCGCCCCCTGCTGGAGTCGGCCGGAGTACCCGGCGCGGCGGTGCCGGGCGTCGCGGTGGCACTGGCCGTCGCGATCGCCACCGTCATCCAGATGGTGCTGGGCGAGCTCGCCCCCAAGAACCTGGGCATCGCCCGCCCGGAACCGGTGGCCAAGTTCCTGTCCCGCTCGACCATCCTCTACCTCAAGGTCGCGGGTCCGATCATCCGCCTGTTCGACTCGGCGGCCACCGGGCTGCTGCGCCGGGTGGGCGTCGAGCCGGTGGAGGAGATCGAGCACGGCGCGAGCCCCGAGGAGCTGTCCCGGATCATCTCCGACTCGGCCACCGCCGGCGACCTGCCCCCGAGGCTGTCGGAGCTGCTGGAGCGCGCGCTGGAGTTCGGCGACCGTACCGCCGAGGACGTCATGGTGCCGCGCCCCCGCGTGGTGCTGCTCCGCGCCGAGCGCCCGATCTCCGACCTGCTCGGCGCCATCCGCCAGCACGGCCACTCCCGCTACCCGGTGCTCTGCGACGACGACGGCGAGGACGTGGTCGGCGTCACCGGCGTGCGGGAGCTGCTCAGGTCCGGCCTGACCGACGGCCCGCTGGAGCAGATCACCCGCCCGGCGCTGCTGGTGCCCGACTCGCTGCCGCTGCCGGTCGTGCTGGAGCGGATGCGCGCCGCCCACGACGACCTGGCGTGCGTCATCGACGAGTACGGCGGCCTCGCCGGCGTGGTCACCATCGAGGACCTCGCGGAGGAACTCGTCGGTGAGCTGATCGACGAGAACGACCCGGAGCCCGCCGGGGTCGTCGCCAACGACGACGGCACCTGGGACCTGCCCGGCACGCTCAGGCTCGACGAGATAGAGCGTGCCACGAAGCTGTCGCTCCCCGAGAGCGACGACTACGACACCGTCGCCGGCCTGGTCCTCGCCACCCTCGGCAGGATGGCCGAGCCGGACGACCGGGTCACCGTCACGCTGACCCTGGAGACCGACCCCCTCGAAAACGACGGCGAGGACGAGGCGGACGCGGTGCTGACCGTGCTGTCGGTGCACCGCAGGGTCCCCGAGTGGGTACGGCTGGCACTTCCCGCGACCGGCCAGGAGAGCCCGGACGAGGAGAAGGAGTCGGCGATGACCGCGCGGAGCGTGGTGAACGGACGATGAGCACGACCGGAGCCCTGCTGCTGGGCGTGGCCCTGCTGATCGGCAACGCCTTCTTCGTCGCCGCCGAGTTCGCGGTCATCTCGGCCCGCAGGCACCGCCTGGAGGAGCTGGCGGGCCGGGGCGGGCGGCTGACCCGGATCGCCGCCCGCGCCGCGGTACGCGGCGGCAGGGAGCTGTCCCTGATGCTGGCCGGGGCTCAGCTCGGCATCACGCTCTGCTCCCTCGGCCTGGGCATGGTGACCGAACCGGCCATCGAGCACCTGCTGGAGCCGGTCTTCGCGGCGGTCGGCGCGCCCGAGTCGCTGCGGATCCCCGTCTCGCTGGTGATCGCGCTGGCGCTGGTCACCTTCCTGCACATGGTGGTCGGTGAGATGGCTCCCAAGTCCTGGGCGCTCACCCACCCGGAGATCGCGGCGATGGGCCTGGCCCTGCCGTTCCGCGGCTTCACCTGGGTGGTCCGGCCGGTGCTGGCCACGCTCAACGGCCTGACCAACGCGGTGCTGGGGCTGTTCGGCGTGCACCCCAGGGACGAGCTGGCGACCACCAGGACCCCGGTCCAGCTGGCCATGCTGGTCGGGGAGTCGGGCCGGATGGGCCTGCTCGACCGCGACGAGCACGACCTGCTCACCCGGGCGCTGCGGGTGCACCAGCAGCCGGTCGAGCGGCTGATGCTGCCCATCGGGCAGGTCACCTGCGTGTCAGGGGACGCCAGCGAGGCCCAGGTGCGCAGGGCCGCCGCCGACAGCGGGCACCTGCGCCTGCTGGTCAACTCGGGCAGGCCGAGCGACGTCCTGGGCGTGCTGCACGTCAGGGACGCGCTGGTCCGGCCGGGGGCGAGCCCGGCGGAGCTGGCCCGTCCGCTGCCCCGGCTGCGGAGGGACACCACGATCCCCGAGGCCGTCTCCGTCCTGCAGGACGCCCACGCCCACGTGGGTCTCGTCACCGACGTCGACGACATCGGCGGGAGCGCCGGGAGTGACGGGAGTGACGGGAGTGACAGGGGCGCCGGGGGTGACGGCGAGGTGGTCGGCACGGTGGTCGGCATGGTGAGCCTCACCGACCTGCTCGGCGAGCTGCTGGACGTCCGTGCCCTCGCCAGACGCCAGGCGCTGGACGGATGAGACGTGCGGGGCGGGAGGGGAGGACCCCCTTCCGCCCCGGTTTCTCTGTCAGCGTAACCGGCGGCCGGGAGCCCGCCCGCCGGGCAGGCGTCCGGGAACCGATCTCTCGCGAGAATCCGAACCCGGAGATCCACCGCACCGGCGGGGAAGCCGGGACCCGGCGGCCGAGACCGGTCCACGGCGGAGCGGACGCCCAGCGTGACCGACGATCGGCCATGCCGCGCCGGAACCTCGCGCGACCCCTGCGGCGTCCGAATTATCCGAAATATTCGGGGAAACGACAGAGCCCCGGTGCGTCTGCGCGCGACCAGGGCTCACGATGAGTGGGCGAGGAGGGATTTGAACCCTCACGTCCTTTCGGACACACGGACCTGAACCGTGCGCGTCTGCCGTTCCGCCACCCGCCCTTGTTGGGTGCGCTCGAAAGATTAGCACGGATCAGCCGATGCCCACGAACCCGGATACGATCCTCCTAGACGCGGAGCGGAGTAGCTGGGTGCGAGAGAGCGAGGAGCAAGCCCCAAGCGGCCGTGACCTACACAGACTGAAGAAGGGAGGGACCCGGTGGGAGTCCTTCAGCGCTTCGAGCGAAGGCTCGAAGGTCTGGTTGAGGGGGCCTTTGCGCGGGCGTTCAAATCCGACCTTCAGCCGGTCGAGGTGGCCAGCGCGGTTCAGCGGGAGATGGACGAGAGGGCGGCGATCGTCGCGCAGGGGCGCACGCTCGTGCCGAACGACTTCGTGGTCGAGCTGTCCATGACGGACAACGACCGCCTCACGGTCTACGCGGACAGCATCGGCCACGAGCTGGCCAACCTCGCCAGGGAGTACGCCAAGGAACAGGGCTACTCCTTCGTGGGACCGGTGCGGGTGCGCTTTGAGATCGCGGAGGACCTGGCGGTCGGCCTCTTCAGGATCCGCTCCGGCGTGATCCGCGGGGCGACGGTCGAGCAGGACGAGATCCGCCAGCCGGTGAGCGACGTGCCGGCGGCCAAGCCACACGCCTTCGGAGGCCGTCCACGGCTGCTGGTCTCGACCCAGGACGACCCGCAGGGGCAGCGGTCCTACGACCTGACCACACCGGTGACGCTGCTCGGCAGGGGCACCGACTGTGATCTACGGCTGGTCGACCCGGGAGTCTCCCGGCACCACGCCGAGCTGCGGGTGGAGGGTCCACAGGTCATGCTCGTCGACCTCGGCTCCACGAACGGCACCTTCGTCAACGGCCAGCCGGTCCGCCAGGTCGAGCTCCAGAACGGCACTCGTGTGACGCTGGGGCGGACGACTCTGGTTTTCCGGCGCGATTAAAGGTAAACAAACGGTCCATGTCCGAGCTCACGCTACTGCTGATCCGCCTGGCGTTCCTAGCGGTGCTGTGGTTCTTCGTGATTGCCGCGGTCGGCGTGATCCGGACAGACTTGTTCGGATCCCGTACCGCCCCGGCCGTCCCCGCCCGTAAAGGTCCCAAGCCCGTCAAACCCGCGGCCAAATCCAGAAAGGGGGAGCCCCGGCAGATGGTCGTCACCGGTGGCCCCCTGCAAGGCACCACCATTACCCTCTCGGAGACGCCCATCACCATCGGCCGGGCGACCGACGCCACGCTGGTGGTCAGCGACGACTACGCATCCAGCCGGCACGCCCGGCTCTTCCCCCAGGACGGTCAGTGGATCGTGGAAGATCTCGGTTCTACCAACGGAACATACCTCGACCGCTCTAAAGTCACCCGTCCGACGCCGGTGCCGATCGGTGTTCCGATCCGCATCGGCAAGACCGTCATCGAATTGCGCAAATGACCATCGCACTCCGTTACGCCGCCCGCTCCGACGTCGGCCTCCTCCGCGAAGGCAACGAGGACTCGGCGTACGCCAGCGGCCGCCTGCTCGCCGTCGCGGACGGCATGGGCGGTCACGCACACGGTGAGGTGGCCAGCTCGGTCGCCATCGCCGCGATGTCCTCACTCGACGAGGACACAGCCGGAGCCGACCTGCTCAGCGCCATCGAGGCCGCGGTCCGCGACGCCAATCGCCGCCTGCACCAGATGGTGGGGCGCGACCCCGGCCTCAAGGGCATGGGCACCACCCTGACCGCCATGCTCTGGTCCGGGACGAGGGTGGCGCTGGTCCACGTCGGCGACTCGCGCGCGTACCTGCTGCGCGCCGGGGAGCTCTACCAGATCACCCACGACCACACCCTCGTGCAGTCCCTGGTGGACGACGGCCGGATCACCCAGGAGGAGGCCGCCACCCACCCGCAGCGGTCGATCCTGCTGCGGGCGCTCGACGGCAGCGGCGAGGTCGAGCCCGACCTGTCCCTGCGCGAGGCGCAGATAGGCGACCGCTACCTGCTCTGCTCCGACGGGCTGTCGGGGGTGGTCACCGCCGAGGCGATGCACCAGACGCTCTCCACGATCGACGACCCCGAGGCCGTGGTCCGCACACTCATCGATCTGGCCAACCAGGGCGGCGGCCCCGACAACATCACCTGCGTGCTCGCCGACGTCCTGGAGGTGGACGAGACGGCCGCCCTCCCCTTCGAGGCGGCCGTGGTGGGCGCCGCGGGGTCGACCCGGACGGTCTCCCAGCCATCGGGCGCCCCGGCGGGGCACGCGGGCGCGGTCACCATGCCGCAACCCGTCATCGCGGACGACGAACTCCAGGGGCCGGTCGCCAGGGCCACGGGGCGGCCGGCCAGACGCCGCCGGCTGTGGCCGCTTCTGATCTCCGTGGGGGGCGTCGTCCTCGTCGGTGGCGGCCTAGGGTGGTATTTCGGGAACCAGTGGCTCGAAGATCAATATTTTGTGGGGGCGAAAGGTGATGAGATAGTGGTTTTCCAGGGCGTGAAAACCAATCTCGGTCCCTTCGAGCTCTTCAACGTCGCCCGGAGCACCACGGAGTCGGTCTCGGACCTTGGCGCGTTCCAGCAGGGGCAGGTCCGCGACGGCATCCCCGTCCTGAGCGTCGAGGCCGGTCTGAAGAAGATCGCCGAACTGAAGACCCCCGCGCAGAAACCCGACGGGAAAGACAAGCAGCCCCCTCAACCGACCGGCACCGCGACCCCGGAACCTACAAAGTAGACACATGAGCACCCCAAGCGCCGAGCCCGTCCCCCTGCCCGCCAAACGGCGGGTGGCCCAGTTGGCGATGCTCGCCTTCGCGGTCGTGATCGTCATGGGCGCGTACGCCAACGTGGGGCTGGCGATCGACAAACAGGTTCCCGCGGGCATGCTCACCTACGGCCTCGGCCTGGGCGGGCTCATGCTGGCCGCCTACCTGGTGCTGGCGAGGTTCGCCCCCTGGGCGGACCCGCTGATCCTCCCGCTGGTCACCCTGGTCAACGGCCTCGGGCTGGTGGTCATCTACCGGCTGGAGTCGGCCCCCCTGCCGGGGGCGTCGGCCAGCAACCAGCTGCTGTGGACCGGCGTCGGGGTCGTGCTGTTCTCCGTGACGCTGATCGTGCTGCGCGACCACCGCGCGCTGCAGCGTCTGACCTACACCGCCGGCGCGGTCGGCCTGGCCCTGCTGATCTCGCCGCTGCTGCCCTTCCTCGGCAAGGAGATCAACGGCGCCCGCATCTGGATCGGGGTGGGCGGCGCCACCCTCCAACCGGCCGAGTTCGCCAAGCTCGCGCTGGTCGTCTTCTTCGCCGGTTACCTCGTCGCCAAGCGCGACGTGCTGGCGCTGGCGGGGCGACGGCTGCTCTTCATCGACCTGCCCCGCGCCCGCGACCTCGGCCCGGTCCTCATCACCTGGGGTTTCAGCCTGGGCGTGCTGGTCCTGCAGAAGGACCTCGGCTCCTCGCTGCTGATCTTCGGCACGTTCATCGCGATGCTCTACATCGCCACCCAGCGCACCTCGTGGGTGCTGATCGGCATCCTGCTCTTCGTCGGCGGCGCGATCCTGGCCGGGATGGTCTTCACCCACGTGCAGGACCGCTTCACGGTCTACCTGAACCCCGAGGACCCCCTCCTCTACGACAAGCCCGGCGGCAGCTACCAGCTCCTGCAGGGCCTGTTCGGCATGGGACAGGGCGGCGTGCTCGGCACCGGCCTCGGCCAGGGGCACCCCGAGAAGGTCCCGCTGGCCTTCTCCGACTTCATCTTCGCCGCCACCGGTGAGGAGCTCGGCCTGACCGGGCTGATGGCCCTGCTGATGGTCTACGCCCTGCTGGTGGAGCGCGGCCTGCGCACCGCGATCGCGGCCCGCGACCCGTTCTCCAAGCTGCTGGCGGGCGGCCTGTCGTTCATCCTGGCCTGGCAGGTCTTCATCATCGTCGGCGGCGTCACCAACCTGATCCCGCTGACCGGTCTGGTCACCCCGTTCATGTCCCAGGGCGGTTCGGCGCTGCTGGCCAACTGGATCCTTATCGCGCTGCTGGTACGGATGTCGGACGCGGCCAGAAGGCCGCCGCCCCAGGCCATTCAGGACGAAGGAATGACACAGGTGTTCCAGCGATGAACGGTCCCCTCAAGCGCGCGGCCCTCGCCTGCCTGCTCATGTTCGGCCTGCTCATGATCAACGTGAACTACCTGCAGGCCGTCCGGGCGGAGGACCTCCGCTCGGACGCGCGCAACCCTCGCAACTTCTACGCCCGCTACGAGATCGAGCGCGGCCGGATCACCGCGGGCAACAAGGTGCTCGCCGAGTCGGTCGACACCGGCGACAACAAGTTCCGTTTCCAGCGGCGGTACCCCGAGGGCAAGATCTACGCGCCCGTCACCGGGTTCTTCGCGCCGGAGAGCGAGCGCGACATGGAGCGGGCGGAGAACCGCCTGCTCAACGGGACCAGCGCCGACCTGCTGATCCGGCGCAGCATCGACCTGTTCACCGCCAAGCGGTCCAAGGGCGCCAACGTCGACCTGACGATCAACCCCAGGGCTCAGGAGGCCGCCTACCGGGCGCTGGGCGCCAGTGGCAAGAAGGGCGCGCTGGTCGCGATCGAGCCGAAGACCGGGGCGATCCTCGCGATGGTCTCGATCCCCACCTACGACCCCAACCCGCTCTCCAAACCGAGCAAGGAAGACGTCAACAAGGCGTACCGTAAGCTCGACAAGGATGAGGACCGGCCGCTGGTGAACCGGGCGATCGAACGGACCTACCCTCCGGGGTCGACCTTCAAGGTGGTCACCA
Organism: Streptosporangium sp. NPDC006007; assembly: GCF_040614315.1. Classification (NCBI taxonomy): domain Bacteria; kingdom Bacillati; phylum Actinomycetota; class Actinomycetes; order Streptosporangiales; family Streptosporangiaceae; genus Streptosporangium; species Streptosporangium sp. NPDC006007. The sequence goes on from NZ_JBEXUG010000030.1 coordinate 46,995, forward strand.
TGGCGGCCTATCTGGAGAGTGACGACACCGTCGGCCCGCAGACCGAGGTGGACGCCCCTCAGGTCCTCGACCTGCCCAACACCAGCGCCGACCTGCCCAACTACGGCGGCGCGGCGTGCGGTTCCGGCCGGGTGACACTGTCGTTCGCGCTGGAGAAGTCGTGCAACACACCGTTCGGCAAGATCGCCATGCAGCTGGGCTACGACGCCGTGCACGACCAGGCCGAGAAGTTCGGCATCGGCGGTGACGCGCTGGAGATCCCGCTGTCGGTCTCGGCCAGCGACTTCGGCCCCCGCGAGGACGAGGCCGCGCTCGCCCAGGCGTCGATCGGGCAGCGCAGCAACCAGATGACACCGCTGCAGATGGCCATGATCGCCGCGGGCATCGCCAACAACGGCGTGGTCATGAAGCCGTACCTGGTGAACAGGATCGCGGACGCGGAGGGCGGCGAGATCGACGGCGCCGACCCCACCGAGCTCTCCACCGCGATGAGCGAGGACAGCGCGCGCAAGCTCCAGGAGATGATGGTCAACGTCGTCAACAACGGCACCGCGAGCGCGGCGCAGATCCCCGGGGTGTCCGTCGGCGGCAAGACCGGCACCGCCGAGACCGCCCGGGGCAAGGCCCCGCACGCGTGGTTCATCTCCTTCGCCCCCGCCGACGACCCCAAGATCGCTCTCGCGCTCATCGTCGAGTCCGGCAGCGCCGGGGACGACGCCTCCGGCGGTCACACCGCCGCCCCCATCGCCAAGAGCGTGATGGAAGCGGTGCTGGGCAGATGACCGCCCTGCTCGGAGGCCGATACCGCCCGCTGGGGCGGATCGCGACGGGCGGCATGGGTGAGGTCTGGCGGGCCCGGGACGAACTGCTCGGCCGCGAGGTGGCGGTCAAGCTGCTGCGCCGGCATGTGGCGGCCGATCCGGCCTTCCGCGACCGGTTCCGGATGGAGGCCAGGATCGCGGCGGGACTCGCCGACCCCGGCATCGCCCAGGTCTTCGACTACGGCGAGGCCGACGGCATCGCCTACCTGGTGATGGAGCTGGTTCCCGGCGAGTCGCTGGCGAGCATCCTGGCCCGCGACGGCAGGCTGGGCGCCGAGGTGACCCTCGACGTGATCCACCAGACCGCCAGGGGTCTGCGGGCCGCGCACGGTTCGGGGATCATCCACCGGGACATCAAGCCGGGCAACCTGCTCGTCACCGAGGCCGGCGTGATCAAGATCACAGATTTCGGCATCGCCAGGGCGCTGGAGGCCGCGCCGGTGACCCAGACGGGCGTCCTGCTCGGCACCGCCCAGTACCTCAGCCCCGAGCAGGCCTCCGGAGAGCGGCTGACCTTCGCGACCGACATCTACTCCCTCGGCGTCGTGGCCTACGAGTGCCTTGCCGGGCGCCCGCCGTTCAGGGCCGAGACGCAGGTGGCGATCGCGCTCATGCACATCGGCGACCCCCCGCCGCCGCTGCCCGAGGACGTGCCGCGACCGGTGCGCGATCTGGTCATGGCGTGCCTGTCGAAGGATCCCGGGCTACGGCCGGGCGGCGCCGGGGAGCTGTCGGCGAGGGCGTACGCGCTGCGCGCCTCCCTCACCACGGCGGACGCCGCCGACCTGGCCATGCTCACCGACCCCGCGGGGTGGCGGGCGGAGCCCGCGGGCGAGTGGCCCGCGGAGATCGCCCCGGTCCTGGCGGTGCCCGGGGGACCGGGCCGGGGCCCCTCCCCGGCGATCCCCGCGGCCCCGATCACCCCCATCCCCCCCATCACCCCGATGTCCCCGATCCCGGCATCGGCATCGGCATCGGCATCGGCATCGGCATCGGCATCGGCATCGGCATCGGCGGAAACCGTACGGGGCGCCACGCGGCGCCGCGGGCTCCGCCGGACGACGATGATCGTCGCCGCGGTCGCGGGGTGCGCTGCCACCCTCGGTCTGGGCACGCTGGTGCTCCAGAACCTGGCGGACCGCACCGGCGACATCGGGCAGGGGGAACCGGTCACACCGGTGAGCCCGGCCGGCAGGACCCCCTCGGCCCGGCCGAGCCGGCCCAAGCCGGTGACGACCAGACCACCTGTCTCACCGACGAAGTCACTCCGCCCTACGCCCACGCCGTCGGCTACGGTAAGCACATCGGCCACGCCCAGCGCCCAGCCGACGAAGTCGCCATCGCTCAGCCCCAGCCCCAGTCCGTCCACTCCGACCCCGACGCCCACCACCCCGTCGGCGACACCCAGCCTCACACCGAGTACCACTCCCTCATCCGGCGACACGGACCAGCCGAACGAGGAGACGTGATGCGGCAAGGGGTCGATGATGGACACCGGTGGCCCAAGAGCTCACCGGCACCCAAGATGAACGGTAAGGGACAGTGCAGGAAATGACTCAGCCCCGACGCCTCGGCGATCGCTACGAGCTTGACGGCGTCGTCGGGCGTGGCGGCATGGCCGAGGTCTATCGCGCCCGAGACATCCGGCTGGATCGGATCGTCGCCATCAAGACCCTCCGCGCGGACCTGGCAAGGGATCACATCTTCCAGGCCCGTTTCCGTCGAGAGGCGCAGTCCGCCGCGTCACTGAACCATCCGTCCATCGTCGCCGTCTACGACACGGGCGAGGACACGGCGGAGAGCGCGCCGGTGCCGTACATCGTGATGGAGTACGTCGACGGCCGCACGCTGCGCGATCTGCTCCGCGCCGACCGGCGGCTGCTGCCCGAACGCGCGGCCGAGCTGGTCGACGGGATCCTGCGGGCGCTGGACTACAGCCACCGCGGCGGCATCGTCCACCGGGACATCAAACCGGCGAACATCATGATCACCCGCAACGGCGACGTGAAGGTCATGGACTTCGGCATCGCCCGCGCGATGGCCGACTCGGCCGCGACCATGACACAGACCGCCCAGGTGATCGGCACCGCCCAGTACCTCTCTCCCGAGCAGGCCAGGGGCGAGCGGGTGGACGCCCGCAGCGACATCTACTCCACCGGCTGCGTGCTGTACGAGCTGCTGACCGGGCAGCCGCCGTTCACCGGCGACTCCCCCGTCGCGATCGCCTACCAGCACGTGCGCGAGGACCCGATCCCGCCGTCCCAGATCGACCCCGACATTCCCAAGTGGGCCGACGCCATCGTGCTCAAGGCGATGGCCAAGGACCCGGCGCACCGCTACCAGAACGCCGGGGAGATGCGGGCCGACATCCAGCGGGCGATGTCGGGTATGCCGATGGACGCCCAGACGATGGCGCTGGCCAACAACTACGGCGCGGCCACCCGCACCATGCAGCAGCAGGACGCCGCCGGCGGCCCGGCCACCCAGCGCACCACCGCCGTCCCCGCCTACCAGTACGGCGGGCAGGAGGGCGGACGGGGCGAGCGCGGCCGTCGCCGGCAGCAGAACGGCAACACCGCGGTCAAGACCGCCGCGTGGATCCTGGTTCCGCTTCTGATCATCGGCGCCTTCATCGGCGTGGGCTACATGTTCCTGAGCTCGCCCGGCGACACCTCGGCCGGGGAGAAGGTGAAGATCCCCTCGCTGGCCACCCAGACCGTGGCCTCGGCGACCAAGGCGCTTGAGGACCTCAAACTGACGGTCAAGATCGTCGAGGTGTTCGACGAAAAGCTGCCGAAGGACACGGTGATCGACACCGACCCGGCGGCCGGCACCGAGGTCCCGCAGAAGAGCGAGGTCACGCTCAAGGTCTCCAAGGGCGCGGAGAAGGTCGAGGTGCCCAATGTGCTCAACATGAGCGTGGAGGAGGCCACCGCCGCGCTCAAGGAGCGGGGCTTCAACGTGAGCGTGCAGACCAAGCCGTCCGGCGGCCCGCAGGGCAAGGTGTTCCAGACCGATCCCGCCGCCGGCAAGAAGGCCGCCAAGGACAGTACGGTCCGGATCTACATTCCCACGGAGGCCCTGGAGGTGCCCAGTGTGGTCAACCTCACGGTGCAGGACGCCATGAAGAGGCTCCGGGAGGCGGGTTTCAGGACCAACGTCGTCAAGCAGGAGAGCGACATGCCGGTGGGCATCGTCCTCAACCAGACGCCGGGGGCGGGTGCCAGGGTCCAGCCGAACACCACGATCACGCTGACCGTCTCCAGCGGACGGCCTCAGCAGCCGACCGAGGAGCCGACGTACCCGACCGAGGAGCCGACGGCCACCGAGGAGCCCGAGCCGGAGCCGACGGAGACCGACGGCCCGATCGTCGACAACCCGCCCGGTGACGGCGAAATGGGCTGAGCGCCACCGACCCGACGAGGAGGACCCCCACCGGACGGGTGGGGGTCCTCCTCGTTTTCCAGGCTCTCCACCGCCGGTCACCGGGCTCTCGCGCGGTCCTCCGCTCCGGGGCCGCGCGGACGGCACGGCGGTGAGCCCCTCCGCCACTCGGGGGCGGTGGCGGAAGGGCTCACTGGTTAGTCGTCCAGGACGGCGGTGGCGTTACACGATTCCGGCAAGCCAGTTTCCGAGCAGCAGGCGGCCGTATTCGGAGATCACCGATTCGGGGTGGAACTGCACGCCCTCCACCGGCGCGGTACGGTGCCGCAGTCCCATGATCACACCATCGTCGCTGACCGCTGTGACCTGGAGAGTCTCCGGAACCGTCTCGGGCATGACCACCAGCGAGTGGTAACGCGTCATGGTCACCGGGGACGGCACGCCGGCGAAGACGCCGCGCCCGTCGTGGGTGATCGGGCTGGTACGGCCGTGCATCAGCTCGGGGGCCCGGGCCACGGTGGCACCGTGGGCGACCGCGATGGCCTGGTGGCCGAGGCAGACGCCGAGCAGCGGCAGGCCGAGGGCCTCACAGTGGCCGACGAGCGGGAGGCTCACCCCGGCGTCCTCCGGGCTGCCGGGCCCCGGGCTGATCAGGACCCCGTCGAAGCCGGCGGTGTCCCCGACCACGACGTGGTCCCGATCGCGGACGTCACAGGCGGCGCCCAGCTCGCGGAGATACTGAACGATGGTGTGGACAAAGCTGTCGTGGTTGTCCACGACGAGGACGCGGGTCATCGGGCCACTCTCATCGAGCCACCTGCCGGGTCACCTATCGGGTCACGGTGACGTGGTCGAGTGGGACGCGGGGTTCGAGCCAGGGGAACACGACATACCAGAGTACGGCCGCCGCCAGCCCGGCCAGTACCAGCGCGACGAAAACCCTGACCGCGAGGGAACCGGGAAGCAGCCGCCAGATCCAGCCGTACATGGTGGAACTCCTCGTCCTCATTGGCCGCGCTCCTCGCGTTTCGCCAGCTCGCCGGAGACGATGAGCCGCTGGGCGGCCGAGTACTCCGGATGGCAGGTGGACAGCGTGATCCAGGCGCCGGTGGGCATGCGGCCGGGCTGTCCGGGGACGGGGGCGACCACGTCCAGCTCGGTGGGGTCGACGGCGCGCGTGCCGGTGACCCGGTAGGTGTAGCGGGCCTCGCGGGCCTCGACCACGATCTCGTCGCCCCGGCGGAGCTCGTCGATGCGGTTGAAGGGCGCCGCGTAGGTGGTCCGATGCCCAGACAGCACGAAATTTCCTATTTTTCCGGGCATGGCGGTGCCGGGGTAGTGACCGGGCCCCATCCTGAGCTGCTCCCGGCCGACACCCTCCACGACGGCGTACTGATAGTCGGCGCCGAGCCTGGGGATCCTGAGCAGCGCCAGGGCCCCGCCCAGCCGGACCCTGCCGGGCCCCGCCGGCCCCTGCCTCTGCTCGGTGAGGGGCCGCTCGCGGTCGACGAGGAGCTGCTCGCGGAGCAACGCCTGCTGCCGTGCCGTGTAGGAGCCGGTCCCCCAGAGCAGGTAGGCGCAGAAGAGCAGGAGGATCACCCCCGCTGTGACGCCCAGCTCCCCGAAAGCTCTCAGCGCGGCTCTCATGGGCTCAAGGTAATGACGATGAATCATTCCACCCCGGTAGGGATCGCGGCGTTGATCCAAGGTTTGCCCTGTGATGGCCCCCTATGGGATCGCCATGTCCGGGGTGTGCCGACTATTCTTACTCGGGTCTTCGCTCACCAGCGATTACGCTAGCTGACATGGCCTGCGCACAATCCGGATCGCGCAGGGTTGACGCAGGAGAACCCAGTGCCCAAGTCCAAGACTCGTAAGAAGGCGGTTTACACGCCGCCGCAGACGTCCCAGCAGGTCAAGATGAGCCCCCGCTGGCTGGCGCCGGTCATGGTGACCTCCTGGATCGTCGGGATCCTATGGATCGCCGTCTACTACATCGCGCCCACCGCGCCCGGTATCGCCTCCCTGCACAACTGGAACCTGCTGATCGGGTTCGTCTTCATCATCTTCGGCGTGGTGCTGTCCACCCGCTGGCGCTAGCTTTTCCACAGCGTTTATCCACACCCTGGGGAAGCATCAGGGTGTGGATCACCCCCGGGTCATGAGATACGCCTGGTAGGCGAAGGGTGGCAGCAGCGCCACCAGCGCGACGAGCACCACGAGCAGCGCCACGCAGCCTCCCCACTGGACCGCGTCGCGGTTCTTCGGCGGGGCGTAGGCGAAGATCCCCGCGACCACGGCACCGGTCAGCAGACCGCCCAGGTGGCCCTGCCAGCTGATGCCGGGGACCACGAAGGTGAGCACCGCGTTGATGCCGATCAGCCAGAGCACGCCCCGGGCGTCGTAGCCCAGCTTCCTGGCGACGACGAAGAGCCCGCCGAACAGACCGTAGATCGCCCCCGAGGCCCCCACCGCGTTGATGCCGAACAGGTAGACCGCGACGGACCCGCCGAGCGCGGAGAGCAGATAGAGCGCCAGGAAGCGCGAGGAGCCGAGACGTCGCTCCAGCTCCGGGCCGATGGCGTACAGCGCCCACATGTTGAAGATGATGTGGGTGATCGAGAAACTGCCGCCCGGCGGCGCGTGCAGGAAGGCGCCGCTGATCAGGCGCCACCACTCGCCGACGGCGACCGAGCCGGAGTCCATCATGAAGTAGCCCAGCACCCTGGCGGGGCTGAGGATCTCCGCGCCGTAGGCCAGGATGTTGACGATCAGCAGGGCCCAGGTGACCCGGGGCGTGGTGACCGCCCGGCCGCCGAAGACCGCCTGTGCCCGTCGTACCGTCCTGTTGCCCTGGGCCACGCACTCGGGGCACTGGAAGCCGACCGAGGCGTCACGCATGCAGTCGGGGCAGATGGGCCGCTCACAGCGCTGGCAGCGCACGTAGGTCTCACGACCCGGATGCCGGTAACACGTGGGAACGGCAGCGGTTTCGGACTCGCTGGGTGGCTGAGTGGTCATGGCGTGTCGCTGGCCCCTTCGACCGTGCTGTTATCCACAGACTGCCAGCCTATTCATGATCCTGAGCATTCGCGCCGGTGAGCCGAGGTTCGGGTACGGTACGGCACGCTCGGGCGGCGACCTCCGCGCTGAGGTCACCGCCCGGAACGATCAGCCCTGGACGCGCTCGACGGTGACCGACTCCAGGACGACGGGGTCGGTGGGACGGTCACGGGCGTCGGTGTCGGTCTTGGCGATGGCGTCGATGACGTCCTGGCCCTCGACGACCTCGCCGAAGATGGTGTGCTTGCCGTTCAGGTGCGGCGTGGGCACCACGGTGATGAAGAACTGCGAGCCGTTGGTGCCACGTCCGCCCTGGATGCCGGCGTTGGCCATGGCGAACAGGTACGGACGGTTGAAGTACAGCTCCGGGTGGATCTCGTCGTCGAACTTGTAACCGGGGCCGCCGATGCCCTGCCCCAGCGGGTCACCGCCCTGGATCATGAAGTTGTCGATGACCCGGTGGAAGACCGTGCCGTCGTAGAGCCTGGCGGTGGTCTTCTCCCCCGTCTCCGGGTGCACCCACTCGCGCGTCCCCTCGGCGAGCTCGACGAAGTTGCGCACGGTCTTGGGCGCATGATCCGGAAAGAGCTGTATCTTCACGCTACCGCGGTTGGTGTTCAGGTTGGCGATCAATTTCTCAGCCACGATCGGGCTCCCCCTTCAGGTCGCTGGCTAAAGCCTCTGCAACGTGCTGTTTCATGGTGTTCTGCTGGCTGCGGCCGTAGCCGGTCCACCTAGCATCCTCCCACGACCGGTAATGATTGAGCCGCCTTCGAGCGGGAAGGGGTGGCAACGGGGCCCCGACGACTGGGGAGGTTAACGTGCCTCTTGCACTATTTAGAAAGCGCCACGTGATTGTGGTTCCGGACACACGGCTGAGCCACATGAGGGCTCAGGTCGCCCGCGCCGCCGATCTCGCCTCCGAGCGGGTCGGCCCGATGGCCGGACAGGCCCGCGAAGTGGCCCACCAGGCCCGTGGCACGGCTGGTGACCGGCTCTTCATCGCCCGGGAGTGGGCGGCGCCCAAGCTGGACGCCGCCGCCCATTCGGTCGAGGAGCAGATCGCGCCGAAGGTGAGCGCGCTGCTGTCACAGGCGGCCAGCAAGATCGATCCCACGCCGCGAGCCAGGTCTCGGAAATGGCCGATGCTCCTGCTGTTCACCGGGATCGCGATCGGCGCGGCCGGCTTCGCGCTGTACCGCAAGAACGCCGACCAGTGGGCCGAGACGATGAAGGAGAACGCGTCCGACGCGTCGCAGTGGGCGGCGGAGAAGGCGCGGGCCGGCGCGGAGAAGGTCTCCGACGTGACGGACGAGGCCAAGTCGAAGATCGACTCCAAGGCCGACCAGATGGGCCGCAAGGCAGAGCACAAGGCGGATCAGGCTTCCAAGAAGCTGTCCTGACCCGCTCACAGAACTGTCCTGACCTGTCGAAGGTACGGCCCGCGCCGGACGGCGCGGGCCGTACCTTTTGGTGGACAACGCGGTACGGCACGGCTGCGGCGTGAACATCGTCACGGAGACCTCGCGAGCACGGCTACGCGCCCGTTTCCCTGTGATATGAACCACACGTGGTCCGTTGAAGAGACCTCGTCCTCCAGGAGGACCGCTGTGCCGTTTCCGAGCCGCCGCACGATGATCTTCCGGAGTCCGGCGGGGGGCACCGCCGCCCTGGTGGCCTCCGCCGCCGCGTGGATACGCCCCGCAGAGGCCGCCCAGGCGACCGCGGCCACCGTACTCGCCGGGACCGGCAGCATCCCCGTCGGCGGCGGAAAGATCATCAAGGGCAGATGGGTGGTCACCCAGCCCACCCGGGGCTCCTTCCGGGCCTTCAGCGCCGTCTGCACCCACCAGGGCCGGTAAGGGCGGTAGAGGAACGGCGTCCAGGAGCCGACCCCGACCTTCAGCAGCGCGCCGAGGCCTTTCGATCTATGTATTTATGATGATCAATACGATCTTAGGGGCGCCAAGGGGATTTATCGTGATTTAGGGATCATGGTGAGGTTCACTGTACCGATTTTGATCGTCAGACCTCGCGTACGGTATGACCTGGCCGGCTTGCTCGATTTACCCGGTTTGCCCGCCTTGATGGGCTTGATGGGCTTGGTGACGAACGTCAGCCTGCGCCGCTCCCCCGAGGCCAGCCTCGCGATCGTGCACCGCACCGCCGTACCACTGGACCGGCACCACGGCCCGGCCTTGGCGATTCTCTGCCCGCCGAAGACCCTGCCGGTCACGGTGACCCCGGTGGCGGGGTCCTTCCCGGTGTTGAGGACCGTCAGGACGTAGGTGTTCCCTGCCGCCCTCCCCGCGGCGGCGATCTCCGGAGGTGGCTGGGCGAGCATCTTGAGCTGTGGCAGGGTGCCGCTGAAGCTGTTCTGCCCACCGGGGAGCTCCCCCTTGTCGGCGGACTGCCAGAAGCTCTGCCGCGGCCAGCCGGCCGGAAGCTCGCCCGGCTCGTCCCCCCACCGCGCCAGCCAGAGGGGATTGCCGCCGAAGACCGCCGAGTTTCCGGTACAGGTCCGCCACCAGTCCGTGGTGGTGTAGATGATCGCGTCCCGTCCCGTCCGCAGCCGGTACCGCCGGGTGAAATCGGTCACCCAGGCGATGGTCTGCCGCCGATTCAGGCCGTAGCAGTGGTTGAGACCGTTCCTGTTCCGGTAGGGATTGTTCTCCACGTCCAGCACGCCCGGCAGGGTCTGGCCGTCCGCGGTCCAGCCGCCGCCGTTGTCGACGAAGAAGTCGGCCTGCTCCGCGCCGCCCGACTCATGGGGCTGGGCGAAGTGGTAGGCGCCCCGGATCATCCCCGCCTCGGCGGCCCCGCCGTACTGGACGGCGAAGAGAGGGTTGCGGTAGTTCAGCCCCTCGGAGGCGTGCACGAAGGCGAACGCGGCGCCGTCTCCGGAGACGGCCGCCCAGTCGACCTCTCCCGTCCAGTTGCTGACATCGACCCCGGTGACCCCGACCCCCGTCTGCAGTTTTCCCGGAACGAGCGCCCCCGCCACCACAACCGCGAGCACCAGAGACAGACGTTTCACGTGAATCCCCGCCTTTCGCGTCGCAACGGGCAAGATCTTGACTGATCCCGGCAGGGAACCGCAAGGGCGGGAGATAGTTCTCACCACGGCACATCCACCTCCACAAGGCATGTCACCCGAGGCGCCGTACCTCCTGAGCGAAGGCGATGAGGTCGGATGGGCACCGTGTTAACGTCACGGTTCGTGACGGAGAACGTATACGTGGGTAGCGCTGACGTGGACGCGGCCGGTGATCGCGGCTGGCTACTCGGGCACTTCAAGCCGGCCGACGACGTCCGGCACAGCGATGACGTCGAAATCAAATGGGGTGTGCATCCTCGTGGCGATGAGCGGGCGCGATGGGTCATCGGCGAGAAACGTACCGCACTGCTCATACTGATCAGTGGCCGTTTCCGGGTGGAGCTCCCGGGGCGCAGCGTGCTGTTGACCAGACGAGGCGACTACGTGGTCTGGGGACACGGCGTCGACCACTCCTGGTACGCCGAAGAGGAATCGGTGGTGCTCACCGTCCGCTGGCCATCCGTCCCGGGCTACGCGGTCCCCGGCCCGGAAGTCGAATAGCCGATCGGACGAGGGCGCGCCGCCCGGCCCCCGGCCGCGACCGGAACGCCGGAGGGGAACGCCGGCACGTCAGCGGATCCCCGCCTTTTCGGACGACCTCAAATGAAATAGAAAACTCTCGACATCATCGCAAGGCGCTCCCGAAAGTGCCAGTATTAAAGACAACTAAATAAATTGATCTTATGCGCTAGGGTGCCCCCCGGTGAGAATGTGGACATAGCCCCCCAAAAAGCCTTTTCTCGGATTAAGCAGATTCTACGCGGAAGAATGGAGCCGCCTCCGGCGGGCGTCCGCCCTATTTCCGCAGTCCAGTCCGGGCCACCCACCGACGCCCCTCAGCCAAACGAGGCGGGCGCACCGTCAAACCGCCGGCGCAGCGCGTTCCTCGACTGGTTCACCGCAACCGGATCCCTGATAAGCGGCCTCGCGACGGCCGGCGCCCTGATCTTCGCCGGAGGGTCGGTGCAGACCTCTTCCGACGCGGTGAAAGTCGCGCGTGAGCAGTTGAGACAGGCGGAGGACAGTCAAATCACAGAGCGCTTCACCAAGGCGGTGAACCAGCTTTCCTCCCGAGCGCTCACCGTCCGGCTCAGCGGCATATACACCCTGGAGCGAGTGGCCAGCGACTCGGAACGTGATCAACCGGTGGTCATCGAAGCCCTGTGCGCCTTTGTTCGCGTCAAAACGGAGGAGCTTCGCTCCGGACCGGAGAAGGGATCTCCCACTCACCCCGGCCTCGACACGCAGGCGGCCCTGAGCGTGATCGGCCGCCGGGTGATACGCGATCAGCCGGAAGTGGTCGACCTCCGAAAAGCACACCTGGTGGGCACCGATTTGACCTACGCCCGCCTCGCGAAGGCGAACCTCGCGAAGGCGGACCTCTCCTTCTCCGAGCTCAAGAAGGCGATCCTGACAGAGGCGAACCTGCCCAACGCGGTGCTCGTGGGAGCGAACCTCGACGTGGCCGAGATCGAGAGCGCGGTGCTTGCCAAGGCCGACCTGACGGACGCCGTTCTCACCGGTGCCAAGATGGCGAACTCTCGGTTCGGAAGAGCGAAACTTATACGGGCGCAACTGCAGGGTGCGATCCTGTCGAACGCCCGTTTCCCCGGTACGGACTTCACCGACGCGAAACTCGGAGGAGCGACGATGTCGGACGCCTCCGCCCCTCTCGGAAAATTCATCCGGACCGATTTGAGCGGAGCGATACTACATAACGCGGACCTCAGTGAGGCCAACTTCAAGGACGCCACGCTGGTGCAGGCGGATCTCTCCTCCGCAGACCTGACAGACGCACGGAACCTCACCCTCGGCCAGCTCAGATCAGCGAAAGGGATAACCGTGGAAACGAGGCTTCCCCCTGGTTTCACCTGGACCCCGGAGAGAGGAGTGCAGAAAAAATGACCCCCCATCCCCCCGCCGGCCCCGGCGAAGGTGTTTCGGCACACGGCGCGGCCTCCCTGAAGAGGGTGTCGGCCTCGGTTCTCACGCTCATCGTCATTCTGGCCGTCTCGCTCGCCGGCGGCTGCTCGACGGCGAAGCCGGGGAAGATCGTCTCGCTCTCCCCCTCCGCCACGGAGATTCTCTTCCAGATCGGCGCGGGGGACGAGGTCGTGGGTGTGGACGAGCACTCCACCTACCCGCCGGAGGTCCGCAGCAGGAGGGATTCAAAGCTCTCCGGTCTCAATCCGGACCTGAATCAGATACTGAGCTACCGGCCCAGCATAGTGATCCTCTCGGAGCGCGCTCCCGCCTCAGGCATGAACAGCGTCGGCCCCGCTCTCACCGCGAAGGGCGTCAAAGTGCTGATCGAACCGGCCCCGGAGGACGTCGAAGGCGTTTACCGGCAGATCCAGAAGATAGGTGCGGAGACCGGGCGGGAGGAGGGGGCGGAAAAACTCGCGTCGACCATGCGGAAACGTATCGGCGAGATCGTCCGGCGGACCACGAAGGCGGCCACCGTACGGAGTTATTATCACGAACTCGACAACACCTACTACTCCGCTACCTCCAACACCTTCATTGGATCGATCTACGCCATGTTCGGGCTCAGAAACATAGCGGACAAGTTCGACTCCGAGGGGTCCGGCTACCCCAAGCTCTCCGCCAAGAACGTCGTCGCGGCGAATCCGGACATCATCTTCCTCGCCGACACCAATTGTTGCGGGCAGAACGCCGCGACCGTCGCCGCCCGTCCGGGATGGGAGAAAATCTCCGCGGTGCGCGACAAGAGGATCGTCGCACTCAACGACGACATCGCATCTCGCTGGGGCCCTCGCCTGGTGGATCTGGTCCAGGTGATATCCCAGAAAATCAGATAGTCCCCTCATTTCTCCCGCGGCCCACCGGCGGACCCCATGATTCGCGGTTTCACAGGAACGGCTGTGAGGATATGGATCGGCTCTGAGAGGCCCCAACCGCATCGAGGACAACAGAGGCATTCCGACGAAAGGTGATATCGCATGAAGTCTTCTGAAAGAAGTCAGGAAAATCACGTGCACCGGCGATCGGTTCTGAAAGGCGGCCTCACCGCGGCGGGGGTCGCGTCGGGGATCGCCGCGTCGGGAGTGATGTCCGGCGCGGCACCGGCGTTCGCCGACAGGGCGAGGAGCGCCGCCGGGGCCGTGGAAACGACGTCCCCGCCGACGCCTCCCGTGGTCCGCTCCAGTGAGGAGCTCGCACGCAGAGGGGTGCGGTTCCCCACACGCCCCGTGCCCGCGACGGCGCTGCCCATCACCCCGAACGGCACCACCTACGAAATGGCACAGACCCTGGCCTGGCTGGACTCCGAGCATTTCGCGGTGGGGCGCTGGGACGGGTCGATGACCATCTTCAGGTTCACCACCTCCAACCTGACCGGCCCGCTCATCAGCGAGGCGGTCAACAGCCCGGCCTTTCAGGGGGTACGGATGCTCACGCCCCTGGGGCGCCGGGCGATCGTCACCTCGAACGACGACGGGTCCATCGCGCTGTGGGTCTCGCCGAGCGGCAGATGGTCGGACCTGCGCCTGGCGAAGACCTACGCCTACGACGCCTCGCTCGGGGTCGCCACCGGCGGGCAGGGCGTCCTGGCGGGCTCTCCCGGCAGCCTGGTCGTCGGGCATTCGACAGGCCATCTCTCCGTGTGGACCTATCACCCGGGGCGCCAGAGGCTCTCCTTCCTGCGGTCGGTCGACATCAGGAACCCCACCCCCGTCAATCCGTGGGGGCTGCACGACGTCTACTCGGTCGAGACGGTGACCGACTCAAACGAGCTCGCGCGGGTGGTCACCGGCTCGGAGGACGGTTACGTCTCCGTGGTGGAGATCCCGTCGGGAAGGATCCTGTCGCAGACGGTCTTCAACCCCCGGGCCCAGCGAGGCATCAACCACCTCAGCGTCCGTGGCGACGCGCTGCTCGTCGCCAACTGCTCGGTCGGGCCGGATGACCACAACCTCTGGTACTACTCGATCGACAGGACCAGCTGGCGGATCACCCTGCGCGACAAGGCCAATCTGATCGTCGACGGTCGACGACCGCAGGCGTTCAACTTCAGCACGATCTGGGGCGCCTACTCCGGAGGCCCCTGCTGGTTCGCCTCCACCGAGGAGGGCGCGCTCTGGATGGGCACCGCCGGCGCCACACTCGACATCATCGGCTATCGCGAGGTCACCAGCCCGCTCGGATCCGCCCTCGGCTGGAACGACACCCCCGGCCGGTTGGTCATGGTCGCCTACGACCTCTACGAGTTCACCACCTGAGACGACCCCACCCCCGGGAAACGACCGGGCACACCGGTGAACCCCCGAAAGGCCGCGATGATCGACAGTATCAAGACAGAGTTCACGGTATTGGACGACCGTTTCCGCCGTTGCAACGGCGACGGGTGGATGCGGCGCCTTCACACGGGCTGCCGGTGGACCGAGGGCCCGGCCTACTTCCCCGCGGGTCGCTACCTCCTCTTCAGCGACATCCCCAGCGAACGCGTCCTGCGCTGGGACGAGACCACCGGCGCGGTCGGGGTCTTCCGGCAACCGTCCGGATACGCCAACGGCCACACCGTCGACCGGCGAGGCCGCCTGATCAGCTGTGAACAGGGCAACCGCCGCCTCACCCGCACCGAGCACGACGGCTCCATCACCGTCCTGGCCGACCACATCGACGGCAGGCGGTTCAACAGCCCCAACGACGTGGTCGAGCGTTCCGACGGCTCCATCTGGTTCACCGACCCCGACTACGGCATCAGCAGTGACTACGAGGGCAACCAGGGCGACAGTGAGACCGACGGCTGCCACGTCTACCGGATCGACCCCGTCACCAGCCGGGCGCGCGTCGTCGCCGACGACTTCGACCGTCCCAACGGCCTGGCCTTCTCCGCCGACGAACGCCACCTCTACATCGTCGACACCCCCGGAAAACACATCCGCCGTTTCGACGTACGCGACGACGGCACCCTCTTTGGTGGAGAGGTCTTCGGCGTCTGTGACGCGGGGGTCTTCGACGGCCTCCGGGTGGACAACGCCGGACGGCTCTGGGTCGCCGCCCACGACGGCCTGCACTGCTTCGACCCCGACGGCACCCTGATCGGCAAACTCGGTGTCCCCGAGATCGTCTCCAACCTCACTTTCGGCGGCATCAAGCGCAACCACCTGTTCATCACCGCCTCCAGCTCCCTGTACACGCTGCGCGTCAACTTCGCCGGTGCCGGCTACCCCTGACCGGCGGCGCGGCCCGCCTGCGGCGGCCGACGGCCCGGTACGGCCGACGCGCGACGCGGCGGGCCGCCCCATTGATCCGCGGGAGGCGGGACACCGGCCCGCCTGGGACGTGGCGGCTCCGAAGAGCGGGTCCGCCACCCACGGCTCTCGCGGGGAAACGCCGGCCCTCCGCCGAGCGCCCCCGCCGGAGCCATAAAGGGAGGGCTCGAAAAGACTCCGGCCGTGTGCTCTCGGAGGCGTCAGGCCTCACGCGCCTCGCTGACGGTCTCACCGATGGAGAGGGCCGAGGCGCGCTCACGGTTGAGCGGCGCGTACATCGCGCGCCGTCCGTCGAAGAGCCCCGCCGTGATGAAGTAGACGTTGGCGATCACTATGAGCGTGATCGACGTACCGGCGTACAGCGCGCCGCCGAGCGCGGGGACGACGTCGACCGGCAGCGTGTAGGCCATGACCACGCGTGCCGCGGCGTCGAGGAGGGTTCCGACGCCCCACAGGACGGTCGTGACCCGCCAGGCCCTGCGGAAGCGGGGAAGCCGCTCCCACAGCACGTCCCACGTCTCGCCGGTGCCGTGAATCGGGAACCTGTGTTCCAGCAGCGGCCGGCTGAACAGGAACGTGAGCGGCATCCCGGCCCTCAGGCTCCCCAGGAACCAGAGCCCGACGACGGCCGTCAGCCACCCCTCCTTGGCGAGCAGGAACCTCTCTCCGCCGCCGATCAGCGACACCGCGACGCCCAGCACCATCATGGCCGTCATGAAAACGGAGAGCCCGTCGACCCTGCGCTCCCTGACCAGCCGGTAGGCACCCACGGCCGCGGGCACCACGGCCGTGACGATCAGGGACAGGTAGACGCTCACCCCGGCCAGGCGCAGCCCGTAGTACAGGACGGCCGGTACGAGCAGGTCGACCAGCAGGCGAAGCAGCCTGCGCCGTCGTCTCCCGGCGCTCACGGCCCGTTCCTGGTCGCCAGGTCGAACAGCGTCACCAGCTCCTCGGCGCAGGCGGCCAGGTCGAGATCGGGCCTGTTCTCCAGGAGGAACGGCAGGCCGTCCAGGGCGCGCTGCAGGGTCGCCGCCATGACGAAGGTGTCGAAGTGGCGGAACTCGCCGCCGCGCTGCCCGTCACGCAGGATGCGCTGGACATGACCGATGGCGTCGTTCTCGCTGCCCGCGTCGTAGGAGCGGCTCACGCCGTCCTCGCCGCGGAAGTTGAGGAAGATCTCCATCATCGCCCGCATGCGCGAGCGATTGTCCGCGATGTATCCGACCAGCGCGGTGATGTAGGTGCGCAGCGCGTCACGGGCAGAGGTCACACCGGCCATTCGCCCGGCCATGAACCGCCCGATGTGACCGTAGACCTCGGCGACGGCCGCGCTCATCAGCTCGTCCTTGCCGGCGAAGTGGTAGGAGATCAGGCGCGTGCTGCTCAGACCCGCCCGTTCGGCGATCCTGGCGAAGGACGCCTGACCGTATCCGAGATCGGCGATCGTCTCGATGGTCGCCGCGATGATCTGGGAGCGCCTGGCCTCGCCGGTGAAGGATCTCCCGGATGGCGCTTCCCCACTCTTCCTTACTTGCATGAGTAAAAAATACGTCACACAAGTAATGAAGGCAAGTGTGTCGGGACCCCGTACCGCTCCTCAGGGATGGCCCCCGGATGGCAGGTCCGGGGCCGCTCCCGGCCATCGGCGCGACGCCCGGCTTCCCCTCCTGACGGCACGCGCAGGCCGCCGCCGACCGAGGAGGGGTTCACGATCCCGCCCTGCGAAGCCAAGATCGTCAGTGGGGCGTACCGGTCGGCGTGACTTGCGGGCCGGTGTCAGAAGAGGGTCGGCGGCTCGGCCGGCATGGGCTCGGGCAACGGCTCGACCTCGGGCAGCCTGGCCCGCACGTCATCGTGAAAACGACGGGCGAGCATCAGCGCGTCGGCGTTGTCGGGAGTATGGATGAACACGGTCGGCGAACGGCCTTCGCGGAGCCATTCGGTGACCGTGCCGACCCACTGCTGCCAGCCCTCGATCGTACGTGCCGTATCGTCCCGGCCAAGGTAGCGAACGATCGGACGGTCGGTGAGAGCGATCGACCGGCGTGGCACGCGCGGTTTCCTCGCCCACGCGTCTCGTTCGGCGTCGCTGGTCGGAGGGTTCTGGAAGAGGACGGTGGTGTCGAACGGAACCCACTCGGCGCCGACGCCGGCGAGAACCCTTTCCAGAAGCCGCGCGGACCGCGCGTCATCGAAGAACGCTCGGTGACGGACTTCGACGGCGTACCCGTACGAGCGGGGAAGCCGGTGGAGAAAGGCCGCCAGGGTGCCGAGGTCGGTCGGAGCGAATGACCCCGGCAGTTGGACCCAGAGGGCGTGCGCTCGCGGCCCAAGTGGTTCGATCGCCTCCAAAAACGATCGGATCTCCTCGTCGACGCCGGTAAGGCGACGCTCATGCGTGATCGACTTGGGCAGCTTGGCCACGAAGCGGAAGTCGGGGGCCGTCTGCCGCGCCCACGACTCCACCGTGCTCCTCGTCGGTGTCGCGTAGAACGTCGTGTTGCCCTCCACCGCGTTGCACCAGGTCGCGTAGGACCGCAGGCGCTCCCGAGGAGGAAGCGGATGAGGCAGAAAGCGCCCCTGCCATGGCGCGTGTGTCCACATCGCGCATCCCACATGAAGCCGCATGACCTCGACGCTATCCAAGGTCGGCGGCGGAAAGGACCGAGAGCGCGTTCGAGGACGCCGCCAAGTGCTTCCCAACGGGGACCACACCTGGACCGACCTTCTCATGTCCGAAGGGACTGTGGACCCAGAAGATTCGAACTCCTGACTTCCCGCTCACGAATCAGCCGGATCTTGGAAATCGGTCCTCAGGCGCGGTCTGGCCAACCTCGCCTCCCGTGACCCGATCAGCTCGCCCTGATGGTCAAGATCAAAGGTCAAACGGATGCAGCGAACCGCCACACTCCACTGGACGACATCATCGGCCAGACCGGCCTGATCCTCCAAGGTCGTAACCTCAACCTTTCAAACCCGGCCGCACACATCACACGATCAACCCAGCGGCATGAGGGCGACCGTTCCCCTCAAAATCGAAGATCCCGTCATATGAGCGAGCAGCAGCCCACAAGTGACCATGACCGACTCCCGCCGACCACTTTAATGGCACGACTTTTTAGACTGCCGACGGGCGTCCGGCAGCTGTCCGACCCTCGGGCCGGGGCCACGCAGACCATTTCCCCTGTTCGATTAGTTCGTACGGTTGGTTCGCATGGCCGACGCGTGCGGCGAACACATGATCGTCATTCCGCGCTGCTCTGGCTAAAATCTGGCCCATCGATACTCATCACATTCAAAACGGCACACCAAAACGTACGGGGAGTATGCAAAAGAACTGTCTTCCTGCACCGGGAGCACATTTCGACCAACACAGCCACCGCCGCCTTAGGTGAAAGCCTCTCAAGGACATCAGCCGCCCTACTTGGCGGCATGCCTTCGAGTAGTTTTGCCGACAGGCTTGGGCTATCATCAGTAATTTCTGCCACGTAAGCGGTAAATTTCGCCGGATAGTACGCATAGATACCTCCCAAAAATTTCATCACGCCCGACACGGCAGGCAAGAATCCCTTTGAAGTGGGAGACGCAGCACTACCACCACTTAGCCTTGACCTCCTTTCAAGCGCTTTAAGCAATGCCGAAAATTCATCCACCTCCACAGATTCTCCTGATTTAAAATTCGAGCTCACAGGGGGTTTGCACGCTTCAATTCCGCTGCTCCGGCCCGCATTGTGGGCGCCCCCAGGCACCCCATCCACGCGCGGTTTCCGATCCCGGCCGGGTAACGCGAAATTCATTACGGGGTCTGGGGCTCCTACCAGCTCAGCGAACTCCTCAGCAGCTTCTGCCGCAAGCTTGAAGAACCAGTTGTCGAGAGAACCTTCGATCCCCGGAACCTTCCGGCCGACAAAAATCAGCCCGGCGGCGCAGAGGCTGAGAGCACACTGCGGCCGCCAGCGGTCACCATACGACTTATCTCGGGCCCATTCGTAGCCGGCCTCGTAAACGGCCTTGGTTACACCCTGGTGCTCGCTAAGCCCGAAACCGGACTCTGATTCGTGGGGCCGAACCAGCGTACGAATGAGCCCCTGCGCGGCGTCCGAGGTCGGATTCAACTGCCCCAGCCACCGAGTGGCCATCGAAACAAGCAACAGCATCGAGTCCCATGTGACCGGCCGATCGACGCTATGGCTTCCATAGTCAATTACTTGGTACCGCTCCGGCTCAAAGTCCGGAAAGCCGGGGATGAGCAGGTTGAAGATGTTCGGGTCCCCGTGCCCATTTCCGATGAGGGCGCCGCCCGGCAGCCGAAATGCTCCGGCGGGCGTATTGAGATCTGCGAACGCGAGTGGGTTACGCAGTTCCCGACGCCATCCGGGGAGGCGCAGAGTGCCGGCATGGCGATCGATGCCGACGCGGGCTGCGAAAGCGTCTAGCCGGCCGCCGACTTCTAGCCGTTCCCTGCCGATTAGAGAGCAAAGAAAATCCGCCACCGTGCAAGGGCGGTCAAGGTCCGTACGGCCGGCGTTCCAGCCGTTGATCAGGGATGGGACTATCGTCCGAAAAGTCGTCGCAAGGTCGGACCGGTTGAGGTAATCGGCCAGTGGGCGGCAGCCCTTCCAGTCCTGCCCGGCGACCTCCATGAAAACTGCTGAGCAGCGGTCGAGTTTCACCTTGTCTACCGGCTTGGCCAGGTGACGTTCGGCAAACTCCGCCAACTCGTCGTAAACAACAAAGATTCGATCGGGCTCGGCAGCGTCCAAACAAAACTTTAAAACACGCTGTCGTGGAGCGCGACGCCCAACGCGATCCTCCACCAACAATACCGATGCCCCACTTAATCCCTCGGAAAATGGTCGGATAAGAGTGACGTGCCGGTCGACGCCCGCGAGGTAACTGTCGAAATCGTCAAGCACCTCTTCAGGTACAGCCGACCAGCCAAGATTCGACCGGTCCCGCCTGCTCATGGCACCACCGTACCCGGCCCGTCCCGATGAGTGGCAACTCAGCCACGGGGTGGAATCAAGCGATCAGGTGTTCGATATGATGATGGGGACATGGCAGGCACAATGAGCAAGTGACGAATGTGGCCGTGACCCTACTCGCTGTCCTGGTCGGAGCCCTCACTACCTTCGCCGCCACCATCCTCGTCGACCGGATGCGCTTCCACCGTGAGCAGGCGCGTTACTGGGCCGATAAGAAGCTGGCCGCTTACGCCGACTATCTGGACGCGGTCAAATCTATGAATCGGATCTCCCGAAGACTCGTCGCCGGACGAGGAATCGACAAGCGCGCCGCGGCTTTAGAAGGGGATGATGCTCTTGCACTCCTAGCCGAAGCGGAGTCACGGCGTGCCGGCGCGAGCGAGTTGGTCACGCTGATCGGAAGCGCCGATGTGGTGTCTTCGGTCCGGCGGTTGAATCGGGAAGTGGGGCGGCTGGAATGGATCGCACGGGAAATGCTCGACGCAGACGAGGAAGCTTGGGAAGCCTGTAACCAAGCGTACGTGGGTCAACTGAACGCGGTGCATGAATGCGCTCGGCGTGAGTTGCGCATCCCCGGCGCCCATCTGCCACGCGAGGTTGGCCCCCCGTGGGTGCCTTCGCTACCGGCGCCCCGGCGGGAGACGCCAGTGACGCGCGGTGACAAGTATCTCCTAAAACCGGATGGCGAGCACGACGGGCGTTCGGCGTGACGCTCCGACCGGAGCAGGCCCGGCTTCCGGCGCCGGGCCGTGCCCGCTTTGCCTCGTGGCTGCTTGGCGTCCGCGCCAACGCCGACGAGGCCGTGCCGGGGAGTCGTGGACCCGCGAGTGGTCGGCGATCGCCGCGCCCGTGAGAAGGACCGCCTCAGCTCACGGCCTTCTTGATGAGCGCGCCGATCCGCGCCTCGTCGGCGGCGGTCAACTCCGTCAGGGCGAAGGCGGTCGGCCACATGGTGCCTTCATCGAGGTTGGCCTGGTCGTTGAAGCCGAGCGTGGCGTACCTCGTCTTGAACTTCTGCGCACTCTGGAAGAAGCAGACAATCTTGCCGTCCCTGGCATACGCCGGCATCCCATACCAGAGCTTCGGCGAGAGGGCCGGCGCGTTGGCTTTGACGATGTCATGGAGCCGCTCGGCGACGACGCGGTCCGCCTCCTCCATCTCGGCGATCTTCGCGAGCACCTCGCTCTCCGCATCCGCCTTGGCCGCGCGCGGGCCGCGCCGCGCGGACGCCTTCAGCTCCTGGGCGCGCTCCTTCATCGCGCCCCGCTCCTCATCCGTGAATCCGTCGAACTTCTCACCGGCTGCACCGGTGGTCTTGGCGGACTTCTCCGTGTCCTTCATGGCAGGTTTCCCCTCTTGTAATGCTTGATTGGGACAATCTCATGCTAAGGATCCGCCACGGTCAGACCGGCGGCGAGCGCGGCGGCCGTCTCGCGGTCGGCGGCCGGGCCAGGAGGACAGCAGTGGCACGTCAGGGCGTGGTTGTCAGCGACGCGGCCTCCCACACAAACCCGTCCGGGTCGGTGAAAGACCCGGCGTCGCCGCCGAGCACGACCCGGTGCGATCCGGTGCCGTCGACGGGGACGCCGACATCCTTGGCAAGGCCACGGCGCCCGTACAGCGCCAGCTTGACCGGACTCGACACGGTGGCGAACTCGACATACTTGCGGCCGAAGCTCTTCACCACGACGAGGCCTCGGTCAACATAGAACCGCTTGCTCGCGGCCACGTCCACGGCTCCCAGGAGGAGCACGATCTCGTCGAACTGCTGGGTGGCCGGCCCGGTGTCCCTCTTCGCCGACGTCGCGATCTTCCAGATCGTCCCGTCCGGAGCCTGTACGACGCCGCCGTAGCCCCAGAACGACTTCGCGGCGGGCTTCAGCGACGTGGCGCCGACGTCGAGAGCGGCGCCGATGAAGCCGTTGACGGTGGCCGGCTGGGACACCGTGAGCGACAGCGCGAAGCCACGGAAGCCGGTCGTCGGCGCCTCCGAGGCCCGCAGGCGCACCTGAGTGCCCAGGCCGAAGGCGGTGTAGAAGCGGTTGGCGGCCGCGGTGTCGGCCACCTCAAGGGTGAGGGATTCGATGGAGGTCATGGCCGTCACGCTAGGTGCGGCTCGGTGACCGGCGCTTCTCGATTCCTGACCGGCCTGGTCACCTGTTTCGCCACGCACGACGGCATCCCCTCAGCGGCGCCCGCCGCGTGGCGCCGATAGGCGCCGGGCGGCATGCCGACCAGTTCGGTGAAGCGGGTGCTGAAGGTGCCCAGTGACGAGCAGCCGACCGCGAAGCAGACCTCGGTGACGCTGAGGTCGCCCCGGCGCAGCAGCGCCATCGCGCGCTCGATGCGCCGCGTCATCAGATAGGCGTACGGCGACTCGCCGTAGGCGAGCCGGAACCGGCGGCTGAGATGCCCGGCCGACATATGCGCGCCACGGGCCAGCGCCTCGACGTCCAGCGGCTGCGCGTACTCCCGGTCGATCCGGTCGCGGACGCGGCGCAGCCGCGCGAGGTCGTTCAGGCGCTGTGCCTCGGTAAGCGCGCGCCCCCATGCGGGATGACACATGAGAGAACTCCTTTCATCGATGTCCGCGAGCACCCGGGCCACCGGACCGAAAAACTGCTCGACGCCGGCGAGGCCGGTGATCGGCTCGCCCGGGACGTGGACGCCGCCCGTCGCCGCCATGTGAACGACCGGCGTGCGCGCCTCTCGCTCGCGGCGGCCGACATCGCGAGGACCTCTGCGATGTCGCGGCCGTCGAGGGTGAGTCGAGGACGGAGGCCTGAAATCACCGGCCACCGTATTCTCCGTGGCGGCCGTCATGGCCACATCGACTACCGAACGGCTCAGCGAAGCTCCTGGATGCGGATCAGGTTACCCGCGGGATCGCGGAAGGCACAGTCACGGACACCGTACGGCTGCTCCGTCGGCTCCTGGACGACCTCGGCGTCGCCGGCCTGCAGCTTCTCGAAGGTGCCGTCGAGGTCCCGGGTGGCCAGCAGGATCCAGCCGTAGGTGCCCTTGGCCATCATCTCGATGATGGTGCGGCGCTCGTCCTCGCTGATGCCGGGGTCGGTGGCCGGCGGCGCCAGGAGAATGGACGTGCCGGGCTGGCCGACAGGGCCGACCGTGATCCAGCGCATCTTGCCGTGTCCGACGTCGCTGCGTACCTCGAAGCCGAGGGTGTCGCGGTAGAAGGCCAGGGTGGCGTCCGGGTCGTCATGCGGGAGGAAGCTCGTGTGAATGGTGATGTCCATGGCCGTCACGTTATCCGCGGCTCGGTGACCGGTGCTTCTCGAATCCTGATCGGTCCGGCCACCTGTTCATCAGGGCAGGTCGATCACGCCGAGGGTCGGGGTGTCCCGGTCGGTCAGGCCCAGGGAGATGCCGCTCGGCGGCGGTGTTGTCGTTGATCACGATGGTAGGTGGGTCGACTCCCCGGGCCTGGGGCGGATAGGGCCGCACCACACAGGTGGTCCCGTCCACGATGAGGGTGTCAAAGCGGATCGTCTCGTCGTAGACGCGCAGTTCAAGGAGGTCTTCCGCCTCCGGGGGGAGTCTCGCCTTCAGGCGGGTCGGCACACTGATGTTGAACCCGGTCAGCGTGCCGTCTCCGCGCCCTTCCTCCCTCTCCCGGGCGCGGATCGCCGCCCCCTTGGGGTTAACGGGTTGTTTCACGATGAAGGCGGCGCGTCAGGAGATAGTTGACGGCCAGTCCAGGCAAGGATGACCTGCTGGACGGGACGGTGCGGTCAGGTTCCTTCGGTTCCCTCGCGCAGGCGGTCGGCGTGACGGGCCTGATTGTGCAGCGCGCGGTGCAGGAATGTCTCGATGAGTTCGAGCTCGGCGATGCTGAACCGGAGGAGCTCGGCCTGGGCTTCGGCGGCGATCGGCCCCCAGATCTCCTGAACGGCTCTGCGGCCCCGTTCGGTCAGGTGCACCAGGACGCGGCGCCGGTCCGCCATATCGCGGACTCGCTCGGCCAGGCCGGTCCGCTCCAGTCGATCGATGGCGGTGGTGGCGGCGCCTCCGGTGAGCCCGGCGGCGGCCGCCAGCTCGCTTGCGGTGAGCGAGCCACGGGCGGTCAGCCGGCTCAGGCACCTCAGGTCAGTGCGATTGATGCCGAGGTGCCGGGCCGCTAGCTCATCAATGAGGTCGGTGGCGTCCTGTAGCTCCTGAACGGTCCTGGTCACGGCCCGAACCCTGTCTTTCTTTGACAATCTAATCCTTAGAAAGTTGAATTAATAGGGTCGTGTGAAGTTTAGCTCCCCCGGAGGCCACAATGCCAAGCTCTTCCACCCGACTGCGACCGGCGACGACCGATGACGTTCCGGCCCTGCTGTCCCTGATGGACTCCGTCCATGCGTGGCTCATCGCCCGGGGCCGCCCGGAGCAATGGGGAACGGTGCCGTTCTCCCGAATCCCCGGCTTCCCCGACCGGATCGCCGATTGGACGCGCCGGGGCGTCATCACCCTGGCCGAACGGGATGGCCGGTGCGTCGGGCTGCTGGCCGCAGCGCCCATGACCCCACCTCGGATCCCCGCCACCGCGGTGCCCGGCGGATCGATGTTCATCCACACCGTGATGACCGAGCGCGGCCCCGGCGGCCGCAGCGTCGGCTCAGTCCTGCTGGAAGAGGCCGAGCGTCTCGCCAGAGCGTACAACGCTCCCGCGCTGGCCCTGGATCACTGGGCGGACAGTCCCGAACTGGGACGCATCTACGACGACCACGGCTACGTCAAGGTCGCCGAGTACACCGATGAACAAGACGGGAAGCCCGTCCGCAACGCCGTACGCATCCGCTGCCTGCGTGTCGCCGACTGAGCACGTCAGAACGAGGACCGCAGCCGGCGCAGGCAGATGATGCCACTTCCTCTTCACCCCCGCCGACCCGGAGGCGGCGAACGTACTGAGGACCGTCATTGACGCACGCACCGCACACTTCTACGCCGAACAGGCCGAGCGCGACGCCGCCCGCACTCTCATCGACAAGGGCTGGACCACCCGCGACATCGGCAGCGTGCTGGGCCTGTCCCACCAGTGCATCTCCCAGATCCTCCCCCGCGCCACCACGTAGCGTGTATGAGGTGCTCCAGAGATTCCGGACAGACCACTCGATAGGGTGGTAACAGTCCGAAGGAGATAGAAACATGCCGAAAGGTTCCAGGCGTAGGTTCAGCCAGGAGTTCAAGGACGAGGCTGTGCGCATGGTCCTCGACGGCCCCCGCACAATCGCCGAGGTCGCCAGAGAGTTCGGCGTCCACGACACCACGCTCGGCAATTGGGTGAACACCTACAAGCGCGCGCGTGCGGAAGAAGAACCGCACTCCCTCAGCGGCCCCGAGCGCACCCGGTTGCGTGAACTCGAACGGGAAAACTCCGAACTCCGCGAGAAGCTTTCCTTCCTGAAAAAAGCCGCGGCCTTCTTCGCGGCCGAGAACAAT
>NZ_JBEXUG010000031.1:0-72249 GCF_040614315.1 Streptosporangium sp. NPDC006007
TCAAACTCTCCAAACAATGTCTGAAAAAGTTCACCCCGGCTGAAAACACCCGTCCACACAGGACCGGGTGCGTCAACCAAAGGAATCCCTCCCCCCCACACCACAAACGGCGCGGACAGGGGCGGGGTTGTGCATCATGCACTGGCTTTTAACACACTGTTGAGTTCTCAAGAAACGGACACGTTCACCGGACCCTCCGCCCCCACCCGCAAGAGTGGAACGGCGCCCGGGGCGCACACTTCCGTATCATCATCCTACCAGGAGCGCCAGATTCGCGTCAAACCGTCACATCCGCAACAGCACACCCAAACCCGGCAAACCCACTAGAATTCCCATCACCCCGTCTCCGGAGCAACCCTTCCAACTTACTCTGACATCCAGGCCCTGTCCAGTCGCGCGGACTGACCCAAACCTTCAGTGATCTTTTGGAGGGGAGTGCGGGATCTCGTCCCGCTTAAAGAACTCTAGCAGCCCGCTCGGGCTGTCATGACCCACTTGCCGGTAACAACTAGGTCTTCCCTGGGTCAGCTGCCCCCAAACACACGGGCCCGGAGTCCCTGGACTCCGGGCCCGTGATCAAGCCTGGGGCTCGAACACCTAGCCGGCCGGTAGCGCGGCGAGCTGAGCGGTCAGCCGGGCGATGTCCTGCTCGGCCTGGGCTGCACGGGCCCGCACCTTGACCACCACGTCGTCGGGCGCCTTCGACATGAACTGCTCGTTGCCGAGCTTGGCCGCCACCTGGGCGGCCTCCTTCCGCGCGACGGCAAGGTCCTTCTCCAGACGCTTGCGCTCGGCGGCCACATCGATCGTCCCCGCGGTGTCGATCTCCACGACGGTCCCGCCCACATCGAGGCGGGCGGTGGCGGCGAACGACTCCGCCGGCTGATCGAGCCGGAGCAGCGATCGGATCGCCCCCTCGTGCGGGGCGAGGATCGTACCGGCGAGTGACAGTCGCGCGGCGACCCGCTGGCCGGGCTTGAGCCCCTGGTCGGAGCGGAACCTGCGGACCTCGGTGACCAGTCCCTGGAGAGCCAGGACCTCCTCCTCCGCCGAGGTGTCACGGAACGATTCCTGGGCCGTCGGCCAGGGAGCGACCACGATCGACGCCCCTCCGGTGAGGGCCCGCCAGAGTTCCTCGGTGACGAACGGCACCAACGGGTGGAGCAACCGGAGCAGCGCATCCAGGACGTGGCCCAGCACGAGGCGGGTGTGCTCCTGCCCCGAAGCGATCTGGATCTTGGCCAGCTCCACGTACCAGTCGCAGACCTCGTCCCACGCGAAGTGGTAGAGGAGATCGGAGATCTTGGCGAACTCGAACTCCTCGAAGGCCGCGTCCACCGACGTGACGACCTCCTGAAGGCGGGAGAGGATCCACCGGTCGGCCGCGGTCAGCTCCGCCACCGGCAGCTCACCGACCGCGGCGCCGTTCATCAGCGCGAAGCGGGTGGCGTTCCAGATCTTGTTGCAGAAGTTCCGGGAGCCTCCGGCCCACTCCTCGCTGATCGCCACATCGGAGCCGGGGTTGGCACCGCGCAGAAGCGTGAAGCGGGTGGCGTCGGCGCCGAAGCGCTCGATCCAGTCGAGCGGGTCCACCACGTTGCCGAACGACTTGGACATCTTCTTGCCGTACTGGTCGCGGACCATGCCGTGCAGCGCCACGGTCTGGAACGGGGGCCGGCCGTCCATCGCGTAGATGCCGAACATCATCATCCGGGCCACCCAGAAGAACAGGATGTCGTAGCCGGTGACCAGGACGGAGGTCGGATAGAACTTGGCCAGCTCCGGCGTCTCCTCCGGCCAGCCCAAGGTCGAGAACGGCCACAGGCCGGAGGAGAACCAGGTGTCGAGGACGTCGGGGTCCTGAACGTAACCGGCGGGAGGCTCGTCGTCGGGGCCGACGCAGACGACCTCGCCCGCCGGGCCGTACCAGACCGGGATCCGGTGACCCCACCACAGCTGCCGCGAGATGCACCAGTCGTGCATGTCGTCGACCCAGTCGAAGTAACGCTTGGCCAGCTCCGGCGGGTGAATCCTCGTCCGGCCGTCGCGGACCGCGTCTCCGGCGGCCTTCGCCAGGGGCGAGACGTTGACGAACCACTGGAGCGAGAGCCGGGGCTCGACCACGGTCTTGCAGCGCGAGCAGTGACCGACCGAGTGGAGATAGGGCCGCTTCTCCGCGACGATCCGCCCCTCCTGACGCAACGCGGCCACCACCGCGGGCCTCGCCTCGAAACGGTCGAGTCCCTGAAACGGGCCGTGCGCGGTGATCACACCGCGCTCGTCCATGACGCTGAGAGAGGGCAGGGAGTGGCGGCGGCCGATCTCGAAGTCGTTCGGGTCGTGCGCCGGGGTGACCTTGACCGCGCCGGTGCCGAAGGCGGGATCGACGTGCTCGTCGGCCACGACCGGGATGCGGCGGCCGGTGAGCGGGAGCTCCACCTCCCTGCCGATCAGATGCGCGTAGCGCTCGTCGGCGGGGTGCACGGCCACGGCGGTGTCACCGAGCATGGTCTCGGCCCGGGTCGTGGCGACGACGATCTCGTCCTCACCCGAGCCGTACCGGATCGAGACGAGCTCGCCCTCGTCCTCGCTGTGCTCGACCTCGATGTCGGACAGTGCGGTCAGGCAGCGCGGGCACCAGTTGATGATGCGCTCGGCGCGGTAGATGAGCCCGTCGTCGAAGAGCCTCTTGAAGATCGTCTGAACGGCCCGGGAGAGCCCGGGGTCCATGGTGAAGCGCTCGCGCGACCAGTCGACACCGTCGCCGAGCTTCCTCATCTGGTCGAGGATCCGGCCGCCGGACTCCTCCTTCCACTGCCACACGCGCTCGGCGAAGGCTTCGCGGCCGAGGTCGTGCCGGGAGAGACCGTCTCTGGCGATCGCACGTTCGACGACGTTCTGGGTGGCGATGCCCGCGTGGTCCATGCCCGGCAGCCAGAGCGTCTCCTGGCCGCGCATGCGGGCGCGGCGGGTCAGCGCGTCCTGGATGGAGTGGTCGAGGGCATGGCCGATGTGCAGGACACCGGTTACGTTCGGCGGGGGCAGGACGATGCTGTACGGCTCACGCTCGCTGCTCGGGTCGGCGTGGAAGTATCCCTCCGACACCCAGCGCTCGTAGCTCCGGGTCTCCACGTCGGCGGGCGCGTACTGGGTTGGCAGCTCTGGCATCGTCACGGTGTCCAATTCTAGGGATGTCCTGGCAGTCGATGTTCCCGACTCCCGAGTCTTCCAAGGTGCCGGTGCACCTCCCGACTTGTCGAGGCATTTCCTCTCCGTCTCGCCGGCTTTCCGCCGGCGGGCCCGGTGTGCCGGGCCACCCGAGCCTCGGGACAGGCTCCGGAGACGGCGACGCCCCCGCGGGATCCCGCGGGGGCGTCGCCGTACGGATCGATTCGCTACGCGGACTTCTCGCGCGGCGGACGCTGCTGCTTGTTGAGCTGGTCACGCGGTACGAGCGTCGGATTGACGTGCTCCAGCACCGACTCGCGGGTGATGACGACCCGTGCCACATCCTGACGGGAGGGCACTTCGTACATCACCGAGAGCAGGACCTCCTCCAGGATCGCGCGCAGGCCCCGGGCGCCGGTACCGCGCAGGATCGCCTGGTCGGCGATGGCCTCCAGGGCGTCGTCGGTGAACTCCAGCTCGACGTTGTCCAGCTCGAACAGCCGGCGGTACTGCTTCACCAGGGCGTTGCGCGGCTCGGTGAGGATCTGGATGAGCGCGTCGCGGTCGAGGTTGTGCACGCTGGTGATGATCGGCAGGCGGCCGACGAACTCGGGGATCATGCCGAACTTCAGCAGGTCCTCGGGCATGACGTCGCCGAAGATGTCGGCGGAGTCGATGTCGTCCTTGGAGCGGATGATGGCGTTGAAGCCGATGCCCTTCCGGCCGACCCGGGACTCGATGATCTTTTCGAGGCCGGCGAAGGCACCACCGCAGATGAACAGCACGTTGGTGGTGTCGATCTGGATGAACTCCTGGTGGGGGTGCTTACGTCCGCCCTGGGGCGGCACGCTCGCCGTGGTGCCCTCCAGTATCTTCAGCAGGGCCTGTTGCACACCCTCGCCGGAGACGTCCCTGGTGATCGACGGGTTCTCGCTCTTGCGAGCGATCTTGTCGACCTCGTCGATGTAGATGATGCCGGTCTCGGCCTTCTTGACATCGTAGTCAGCGGCCTGGATCAGCTTAAGCAGTATGTTCTCGACGTCCTCGCCCACATAGCCCGCCTCAGTCAGGGCGGTGGCGTCGGCGATGGCGAACGGCACGTTCAGCATCTTCGCCAACGTCTGGGCGAGCAGTGTCTTGCCGGAGCCGGTCGGGCCCAGGAGCAGGATGTTGGACTTGGACAGCTCGATGCCGTCGTCACGCCCGCGCTCGCCGGACTGCACCCGCTTGTAGTGGTTGTAGACCGCCACCGAGAGCGCCTTCTTCGCCTGGTCCTGACCGATGACGTAGGCATCGAGGAACTCGTAGATCTCCCTCGGCTTGGGCAGGCTGTCCCACTTGAGCTCGGAGGACTCGCTGAGCTCCTCCTCGATGATCTCGTTGCAGAGATCGATGCACTCATCGCAGATGTATACGCCAGGTCCGGCGATGAGCTTCTTGACTTGCTTCTGGCTCTTTCCACAGAAAGAGCACTTCAGCAGGTCTCCCCCGTCGCCGATGCGTGCCACCCCAGATACTCCTTTGCGTGGGACCGCCTTGGCTGCCGCGGTCCGTTTCTCCCGACCGGTCCGATACCCGGTGCGAAAAGTCATCCCGCTCAGGTTTCGACGTTACCGTCTTCTGAGCCCTCAGTGAGCCCTCTAGCGGCGAGTCGCACCGGAACGTGCCCAATTGGGCACCGTTCCGGTGCGATACGCCACGTTAGGAGGCTATGGCCTTGGCCAGCTTCTTGCGGGACGGGATGATGTCGTCCACCAGCCCGTACGCCTTGGCCTCCTCGGCCTCAAGGATCTTGTCACGCTCGATGTCCTTGCGGATCTCGGCGGGCGACTTGCCGGTGTGCCTGGCCAGAATCGTCTCCAGCAGCGCGCGCATCCGCAGGATCTCACGCGCCTGGATCTCGATGTCGCTTCCCTGGCCGCCGCCCTCGGTGGAGGGCTGGTGGATCAGCATGCGAGCGTTCGGCAGGGCGAACCGCTTGCCCGGCGTGCCGCCGGCCAGCAGAATCGCCGCGGCCGAGGCCGCCTGGCCAAGACAGACCGTCTGGATCTCCGGCCGGACGAACTGCATCGTGTCGTAGATCGCCGTCATGGCGGTGAACGACCCGCCGGGCGAGTTGATGTAGATGCTGATGTCGCGGTCGGGATCGAGCGACTCCAGCGTCAGCAACTGCGCCATGACGTCGTTGGCCGAGGCGTCGTCGATCTGCACGCCGAGGAAGATGATGCGATCCTCGAACAGCTTGTTGTACGGGTTCATCTCCTTCACGCCATACGATGTGCGCTCGACGAAGGAGGGAAGAACGTAACGGCCGTTGATGTCTCCCGGCCGGATCAACTCACTCACCTTTTTCCCCTTCAGGAGACGGCGCCCGCGGAGGGCACCTGCCGAGCGCTGCGCACGACCTGATCGATGAAACCGTAGTCCTTGGCCTCCTCGGCCGTGAACCAGCGATCCCGGTCGGAATCGGTCTCGATCTGATCCAGGTTCTGGCCGGTGTGGAAGGCGATGCGCTCGGCAAGAGTCTTCTTGACGTAGAGCATCTGCTCCGCCTGGATGGCGATGTCGGCGGCGGTACCGCCGATGCCTCCGGACGGCTGGTGCATCATGATGCGGGCGTGCGGCAGGGCGTAACGCTTGCCCGGCGCACCGGCACACAGGAGGAACTGCCCCATGGAGGCGGCCAACCCCATCGCGACCGTGCACACATCGTTGGGCACGTATTCCATCATGTCGTAAATCGCCATGCCGGCCGTCACGGACCCGCCTGGCGAGTTGATGTAAAGCCAGATGTCCCGGTTGGAGTCGTCCGCGGCGAGCAGGAGCAGCTCGGCGCAGATTCGGTTGGCGATCTCGTCGTTGACCTGAGTGCCCAGCACGATGATGCGCTCACGCAGCAGCCGCTGGTAGAGCTGGTCTTCGAGCCTGAACGAGCCGTTCGGCTGGCTCATCGACTCGGGTCCGGAACCGGTCGGCTGGTAGGTCGGCGGGCTGGTCACAGCGTCACCTTCCGATGCGTCGTAATCGATTGGCTTTGCTTGTGACCTTAACGCGCGCCGCCTACCGCACATGCCCCCTCCACGTGCTGTTCGCTGACGGCGCATGCTCGTCACCGCGCCCCGGGCTCCTCCGCCCGGTCTCCGGAGTCCGGTTCCCGCCCGGGTTCGCCCGGCGTGTCGGTCCTCGGTCAGATCCGGGCACGGCCCCGCCGCACAGGGGCGGGCCGGGCACGGCGCCACACCCGCGTGCCCGGACGGCCACGAGGACTCCACAGGGCCGGAGCGGACCCCCGGCGGAACCCCGGCCGGAGCGTCCGCCCAAGACCCGCTGCGGCCCTGTGGAGGGTCGGGCGAGAACGCTACGGCCGGAAAGCGGAACGCCCCCACCGCGCCGGGCACGGTGGGGGCGTCGTGTGCGGTACGGCGAGACCTACTTCGCGGCCTCCGGGGCCGACTCCTCGGCGGACTCCTCACCAGACTCCACGGCGGCGTCCTCGACGGGCGCCTCGCCGTTGATCTCGGTGTAGATGGCCTTGAGGTCCACTTCCTGGCCGGCCTCGTCGGTCACCTTGGCCGCGTCGCCCAGGACGCTCTTGGCCTTGTCCCTGACGATCTCCACCATGGCCAGCGTGAGCTGGTCGTTGTCGGCGAGGTGCTGGGCGAGCGCGTTCGGGGCGACGTTCATCTGCATGGCGCGGCGCACCACGAAGTTGGTCAGCTCCTGCTCGCTGACACCGATCTCCTCCGCCTTGACGATCTTGTCAAGCACGAAGCCGGTCTTGATCGCCTTGGCCGCGCTCTCGTCGAACTCGGCGTAGCGCTCTTCCTCGGTGGTCTGGTAGAGGCGGAAGTACGCCTCCTTGCTCAGGCCGCTCTCGGCGATCTGGTGCTCAAGGTTGTGCTTGCGGTTGTCGACCTCCGCCTTGAACGCACTCTCCGGGATCGGGATGTCAATCTTGCCGAGGAGGGCGTCCAGGGCGTTCTCCCGGGCCTGGACGACCTGCTCGACCAGCTTGTTGCGGCGAGCCTGCTCGCGGATGCTCTCCTTGAGCTCGTCAAGCGTGTCGAACTCGCTGGCCAGCTGGGCGAACTCGTCGTCGAGCTCGGGGAGGACCTTCTCCTTGACGTTCTTGATGGTGATGGTGACCAGGGCGTCCTCGCCGGCGTTCTCGCCGCCGACCAGGCCGGTGGTGATCTCCTTGACGTCACCGGCCGACATGCCGACCAGCGCGTCGTCCAGCCCCTGCAGCACCGAGCCGGCGCCGACCTCGTAGGAGACGTCGTTGGCCTGCTGCTCCTCGATGTTCACGCCGTCGATGGCGGCGGCCAGGTCCATGACGACGTAGTCGCCGTTGGCGGCGGGACGCTCGACGCCGGTCAGGGTCGCGAAGCGCTGGCGCAGACCGTCCAGCTGGGCGTCGACGTCCTCTTCAGACACCTGGGCGGCCGGGACGGTGACCTCAAGGCCCTGGTAGTCGGGGACGTCGAAGTTCGGGCGGACGTCCACCTCGGCGGTGAACTCGACCTGCTCGCCGTCCTCGACCTTGGTGACCTCGATGTCCGGCTGGCTGACCGGGAAGATGTCGCTCTCGTCGACGGCCTGGCCGTACAGCTTGGGCACCGCGTCGTTGAGGGTCTCCTCCAGCACCACCGCGCGGCCGAAGCGCTGCTCGATGATCCGGGCCGGAACCTTGCCAGGGCGGAAGCCGGGGACACGCACCTGCTGCGCGACCTTCTTGTACGCCGCCTGCAGGCTCTCGCCGAGCTCCTCGAACGGCACCTCGACAGTGAGCTTGACCCGGGTCGGGCTGAGCTCCTCGACAGCGGTCTTCACGGGGTGGTCTCCTTGATCAAGCTTCGAGTGATCGCGGGCGCGTCAAGTCGTACGGCCACCGCGGCAAGCTCGCGCGCCGCGCCCACATGAGCGGCACCGGGCACAGCCGTCGAGACATGCGAGATGAGGGCATGCTCCACTGTGGCGGGTGTCCAGCGCCGCTGGCCAGTCTAGGGCAGACCCGTACCTTGGAGCGACCGGCGCTTGTTCAGTTCTCCTTGATGATTCGCCGCAGGATGTCGCTTGTCTCCCCCGGGGTGGTGCTGACCGCGCACAGCCGTTCCATGACCTCGCTGTAGCGGTCCACTTCTTCGCGTTTGTCCAGGTAGAGCGCGCTGGCGAGCTGCTCGACGTAGACCACGTCGGGAAGCTCCTCATCCTGGAAGCGCAGCACGCTGAAGGCACCGCCCTCCGCGCTGTGACCGCCGAAGCTGAAGGGCATGATCTGAATTGTGACGTTGGGGCGGCGCATGAGGTCAAGCAGGTGCTCCAGCTGGGCCCGCATCGCCTCCAGACCCCCGATGGGGCGCCGTAACGCGGCCTCGTCGATGACCGCCCAGAAGAACGGCCCGTCGGCGCGTTCGAGCACCTGCTGACGCTGCATCCGCAGGTCCACTCGGCGGGCGATCTCCTCTGGAGCGATCCCGGCGCTTCCCGCGGTAATGACCGAGCGGGCGTACTCCCTGGTCTGAAGCAGGCCCGGCACGAACTGCACCTCGTAGGTGCGGATGCGGGACGCCGCCTCCTCCAGTCCGACGTAGGTCTGGAACCACGAGGGCAGCAGGTCGTTGAACCGGTGCCACCAGCCTGGCTCGTTCGCCCGCAGGAGGAGGTCCATGACCGCCGAACGCGCCTGCTCCTCGTTCACTCCGTAGAAGGTGAGCAGGTCCGTGACGTCGCGTTCCCGCAGGCCGACCCGTCCGAGCTCCATCCTGCTGATCTTGGACTCGGACCCCCTGATCAGGTGACCCGCCTCCTCCCGCGACAGCCCTTTGGCCTCGCGGAGCCGACGCAGTTGGGAGCCCAAAAGGATACGCAGAGCTGTGGGACCTGATCCCGGTTGAATCTGCGCCACTTCGCCTCCCTCTGTACTTGGGCCAGCGCACACAGTGTCACCACTTCCGGCCATCATGACAAGGTCTCACCCCAGTGTCCGATTCGCCAATGTCCCGTCACAACCGCTCATGCGGCTGCACATTGCAACTGCACGTGCATTTGGGTCTTGCAGCCGACGTTCCGGTGACCCATGATGGCCTAGTGCATATTGGGCTTATGGTGCACAAGCTCTGAAAACTCACAACTGGCACGGAGACTCACGATGACAGCGGGAGGTACCGGCAGGATGGTGGAGGAGCCGCAATCGGCTGCCGGCTACCTGCGGACGACTCGCGAAATCGGCTTCGACGAACTTCTCGCAGCCGATCATTCCGCGGCCACCGCGTGCCCCCTGCCCCGCCAGGCGGACTCCGTGAAGACCGCCAGGGATGTGACCCGGTCGACGCTGAGCGGCTGGGGTCTGCCGGAGCTGGGCGATGACGCGGCGCTAGTGGTTTCGGAGCTGGTCACGAACGCGGTCCGCTACGCGCTGTGCCCGCCCAGCCAGATCGAGACCAATCCGATCACCCTGGTCCTGCTGCGCCTGTCTCCTCATGTTCTTCTCGCGGTGACCGACCCCAGCGACGAGATCCCCACCCCCAAGAAGCCGGACTTCATCTCCGAGAACGGGCGGGGCCTCCACATCGTGGAGACCTACAGCGAATGCTGGGGCTGGGACCACCTCAACCGCGGCGGCAAAGCCGTCTGGGCCCTCTTCAGCGGAACCCCCTGACCCTCCCGGGCGCACACCTACGGCCCCCGTTCCCTCCGCACCTGCCCGACCTCTCCCTCGCCCTTGGCGGCCCTCGCCGCGGTCTCCCCCGAGCCGCGCCGTACGGCCGGGCCACCGCCCCGCGAGGAGATCGGGAAGGGCGCCGCGCCGTCCATCACAACCCGGCCCTCTTTTCCCCGCCCCCGGAAAACGGGTAAAACCACACCCGAAACTCAGACACGGCTTCTACCTGGTATTTCATGCCTGGGTGACAGGATTCACACCTGTGGACCCCGTATCCCAGAAGAAGGCCTCGCCTGATCCGGGGACCCACCGGAAGGAAA
The DNA here is from genome assembly GCF_040614315.1 of Streptosporangium sp. NPDC006007. Taxonomy (NCBI): domain Bacteria; kingdom Bacillati; phylum Actinomycetota; class Actinomycetes; order Streptosporangiales; family Streptosporangiaceae; genus Streptosporangium; species Streptosporangium sp. NPDC006007. The sequence continues at coordinate 10,153 of NZ_JBEXUG010000031.1, forward strand.
ATCCGACCAGCTCAGGCGGCATGCTCCAGTTGAAATCGTCGATTCTCACGGCGGCGGTCAGAAAGCGCCCCACTTCCCCTGTCAGCCCCTCGTGACCCAGGTCACATCATCCCACGTCGGCGAGCGGGCTCGTTTCCCCACCGGAAGGCCCTCACCCGAACTCCGTATTCACCAAAGCCCTTTGTTATCGAAACGGGACCGGTTGAATTCGGCGACACCACGATATCGGCCCCGATTCACCAGGCGACACCTCCGCCCGGAGCGCGCGGGCCGCCGGGGGGCGGCCGGGTCCGCGGCCTCGACACCGGGAGCCGGCGACGGCCATCCGGCGGAGACCCCGAACATCGGGACACCCGTGCCGTCTCCATGGTCAGCGGCCGCCTCCGAAGGTCGGAAACGGCCTCTGCCTCGCACTTCGTGTCGGGGTGACAGGATTTGAACCTGCGGCCCCCTGCTCCCAAAGCAGGTGCGCTACCAAGCTGCGCCACACCCCGTCGGCCTGGTGCGCGCACGCTCCGGAACTCCGGTACGATTACGCCCTGACGAACGGATGAAGTCTAGACCAGACTGAGACCGGCTCGTGCGGACGTAGCTCAATGGTAGAGCCCCAGTCTTCCAAACTGGCTACGCGGGTTCGATTCCCGTCGTCCGCTCAGATGACGAAAGGCCAGGTCAGCCCATACGGGAGGACCTGGCCTTCTGCTGTGTGCCAGAGCTTCACGATCTTTTGTGCCCGTACCGTGCCCGCGCCGTGCCCGCGCCGTGCCCGGCGGCGTGCTCCGCTCGGGAATGTGCCGCCGCCTGAGGCGATCCTCCTCGGCTGTGGTCTGAGCGCACATCCCCGCCTCCCGGACACCGATGACCAGGAGACACCTCCAAACCCCCGGACAGCCCCTCCCACTCCGGCCGAGGGATGGACCACCGACGGCGACGGGGCCGACACTTGGTGAAACCGTCCCATGGAGGCAGGCATGAACGAAGCCACCCGCGTTCTGCTCGACGAGTCCCGTATCCCGCGCAACTGGTACAACATCGTGGCCGACCTGCCCGTCCCCCCGCCGCCGCCACTCCATCCGGGCACGCTGCGACCGGTCGGACCGGACGATCTCGCGCCGCTGTTCCCGGCGGAGCTGATCGAGCAGGAGGTCTCCGCCGACCGCTCCGTCGCGATCCCCGCGGACGTCCGCGACGTCTACAGGCTCTGGCGGCCGACCCCGCTGATCCGCGCCCGCAGGCTGGAGCGGGCGCTCGGAACCCCGGCGAGGATCTACTACAAGTACGAGGGTGGTTCCCCCTCGGGCTCACACAAGCCCAACACCGCCGTCCCGCAGGCCTACTACAACGCGCGGCAGGGCGTCCGACGGCTGACCACGGAGACCGGGGCCGGGCAGTGGGGCTCGGCGCTGGCGTTCGCGTGCGCGCAGTACGACATCGAGTGCGAGATCTGGATGGTCCGCGCCTCCTACGATCAGAAACCGCACCGGGCGAGCCTGATGCGCGTGTACGGCGGGACCGTGCACGCGAGTCCGTCCCCGCTGACCGAGGCGGGCCGGAGGGTGCTGGCCGAGCACCCCGGCTCACCGGGCAGCCTCGGCATCGCGATCAGCGAGGCGGTCGAGGTGGCCGCGTCGGCCCCGGACACCCGTTACGCGCTCGGCAGCGTGCTGAACCACGTGCTGCTGCACCAGACCGTGATCGGCGAGGAGGCGCTCGAACAGATGGCCGCGTTCGGCGAGGTCCCGGACGTGATCGTGGGGTGCGCGGGCGGCGGCTCCAATTTCGCCGGACTGACCTTCCCGTTCATGCGGGAGAAGCTGGCCGGGCGGATGGATCCGGTGATCCGGGCGGTGGAGCCGGCGGCCTGCCCGTCGCTCACCCGGGGCACCTACGCCTACGACTTCGGCGACGCCGCCGGTTTCACCCCGCTGCTGAAGATGCACACGCTCGGCCACGACTTCGTGCCCGACCCGATCCACGCGGGCGGCCTGCGCTATCACGGCATGTCCCCGCTGCTGTCGCACCTGTACGAGCTGAGCATGTTCGAGGCGGTGGCCAAGGGACAGACCGAGTGTTTCGAGGCGGGGCTGCGTTTCGCCAGGACCGAGGGGATCGTTCCGGCCCCCGAGCCGACGCACGCGCTGGCCGAGATCATCGCCGAGGCCCTGCGGTGCGGGGAGACCGGTGAACCGAAGGTTCTGCTGACCGCGCTGTGCGGGCATGGGCACTTCGATCTGAACGCCTACGACCGCTACCTGTCCGGGCGGATGGAGGACTTCGCGCTGCCCCGGGACCGGATCGACGCGGCGCTGGCCGGGCTGCCGCGCCTGTAGGCGTCCCGTCTCCGCCGTCCCGGGTCACGGCCGGAGCGGAAGCGATCTCGTGGCTCGGGGCGGGGCGCCGATTTTACCCTGGGGAGAAATATGCGAGAAATCTATGCCAAACCCGGATCTCCAATATAGATCGTTCTTTACGATTCTCCATGAACGACAGTCAAATTGCACCGGAGGAGAACGTGACGGGGTTCGACGGCGTCATCATCGGCGGCGGCCATAACGGGCTCACGTGCGCCGCCTATCTCGCCAGGACGGGACTGTCGGTCGCGGTCGTCGAACGCAACGACGAGGTGGGCGGCGGCTGCGCCACCCAGGAGCTGACCCTCCCCGGATTCCGGCACAACACCCACAGCAACTACCACTTCCTGCAGGAGGGGCCGGTCCCGGCCGACCTGGAGCTCCAGCGGTACGGCCTGCGGTACGTCCACCCCCAGGTCCAGCACTCCACGATCTTCCGGGACGGCCGCGCGGTCACGGTTCACACCGATCCGGCGCGCACCGCCGAGTCCTTCGCCCGGTTCTCCCGCGCCGACGCGGATCGGTGGCTGGAGCTGTACGGGCGCTACGCGGAGGCGGCCAGGGACCTGATGAACGGTTTCCTGTACTCCAGACCGCTGCCCCCGCCGGTGCTGGCCGAACGGCTCCAGGGCGATCTCGGGCGTGACCTGCTGAGTTACATACCGCTCTCGATCTACGAGGCAGTAGACAGAAACTTCGAAAGCGAGCAGGTCAGAGTGCTGTTCAAGTCGTTCCTGCACGCGATCTCGATCGAGAACGTGCCCGGTACCGGCGGTTTCCTGCCACGCCTGCTCTCGCGCATCGCCAGGCTGGGCGTGCCGGTGGGCGGCGCCGCGAACGTGGCGAACGCGTTACGCGGTGTCATCGAGGAGCACGGCGGCACCGTGATCACCGGCGCGCACGTCCAGCGGATCCTGGTCGGCGACGGCCGGGCCACCGGGGTCGAGCTGGCCACGGGCGAGGTCATCGGCGCGCGGCGGTTCGTCGTCAGCGCGGTGGACGCCCCCCAGACGGTACGGCTGGCGGGCCCGGAGAACTTCGGCGCCGAACTCGCGGCCAAGGTCGAGGGCTACCGGTGGGCCGGGCACAGCCTCGTCACCCTGCACCTCGCGCTGAGGGAGGCGCCCCGCTACACGGCGGCCGAGTTCGAGCCCGATGTGAACCGCGCCTTCCTGGTCGTGCTCGGCGCCGACGACAGCGAGCAGCTGAGCCGTACGTTCGACCAGATCCACCGGGGACGGTTACCCGAGCGGCTGGCGGGCAACGGCGCGTGTCCCTCGCTGTTCGACCCGTCCTACGCGCCGGCCGGCGGGCACGTGGCGTTCTGGTGGCCGTGGGCCCCCTACGATCTCGGCGGAGATCCGGAGAACTGGGATCGATGGCGCGAGGAGGTGGGAGACCGGTTACTCGGCGAGTGGTCGGAGTACGCCCCCAACCTCACCGAGGACACCGTGCTCGGCAAGCGGGTCTTCTCCCCTCTCGACATAGAACGGCACTGCATCAACATGGTCCGCGGCAGCCACCACGTCGGCGCCTACGAGCCCTCCCAGCTGGGAGGCAACCGGCCGGTCCCCGAGCTCGGCCAGTACCGCACCCCGATCACCGGCCTCTACCTCTGCGGCGCGAGCAGCCACCCCGGCGGCTCGGTCTCCGCCGCCCCCGGCTACAACGGCGCCAACGCCATCGTTGAGGATCTCGGGCTCACCTCCTGGTGGACCCCGGTTCCGGCTCCCCGGTGGAGCGAGTGAACCGCCGTTTCGTCGCCAAGGACCCAGGGGTGGCGACGCCTCGGATGAGCAGTCCGGCCACCATGCACGAACAGCTCTCGCTGCTCAACGCGGCGAGCAAGCGGATCGGCAGCACGCTGGACATGTTCGAGACCGGCAGGGAACTGATGGATGTCGCGGTGCCGCGCTTCGCCGACGCGGCGGGCATCTTGGTACAGGACCGGCTGGTCACCGAAGGGGAGTTCCCGCAGCGCAGCAACGACGGCTCGGCGATGGTGCGGCGGATCGCGGTCGGCGTGTCCAGCACCAGGCCCAACGAGTACGCCAGGGCCTTCCCGGTGGACGAGATCGCCGTCTACGCGGCCTGGACGCCCTACGCCAGGTGCATGGCCACCGGCAACCCGATCCTCTACCCGCGCCTGGGCCGCCGGACCTCGGAGGAGATAGGGCGGTTCTGGAGGCGCGACTCGGTCGCCAAGGTGCTGGAGGACAGCTCGTTCCTGGTGGTCCCGCTGAAGGCGCGCGGCCGGGTGCTGGGTTTTGTGATCTTCACCCGGAGACCGAGCAGCCTGCCCTTCGACGAGCAGGACGTGAACCTCGCCGAGGAGCTGGCGGCCAGGACCGCGGTCTGCCTCGACAACGCCAGACTCTACGGCCGGGAGCGGCGTACCGCGCTGACCCTGCAGAGCAGCCTGCTGCCCGCCGACCTCTACCAGCCGCTGGGCCTGACGATCGCCTCCCGCTACCTGCCCGCGAGCGACCTGGTGGGGGTGGGCGGCGACTGGTACGACGTGATCCCGCTGCCCGGCTGCCGGGTCGCCCTCGTGGTGGGCGACGTGATGGGGCACGGCATCAGGGCCGCCGCCACGATGGGCCAGCTCCGCACGGCCGCCCGCACCCTGGCCAGCCTCGACCTCCGCCCCGACGAGGTGCTGTTCCGGCTCAACCGGATGAGCCAGGACCTGGACACCACCCAGATCGCGACCTGCGTGTACGCCACCTACGACCCGGTCACGCGGGCCTGCGCGCTGGCGTGCGCGGGCCATGTGCCGCCGATCCTGGTACGGCCCGACGGCGAGACCGAGCTGCTCGAACTGCCGGCCGGGGTGCCCCTGGGCATCGGAAACGACCCGTTCGAGATGCGCGAGCTGACCCTTCCGCACGACTCGGTCCTCGCCTTCTACACCGACGGCCTGGTGGAGAGCCGCGACCGGGACATCGACGAGGGCATCGGCATGGTCCGTGAGCTGCTCACCGGCCGGCACCAGGACCTGGAGGAGCTCTGCGATCTCACGATCGGCGCGCAGCGGCCCGGCCACGAGCGTGACGACATCGCGCTCCTGCTGGCCAGGGTGCGCGAGCTCGACGAGGACGACGTCGTCGAGCTCCGGCTGCCCTCGGACCGCCGTTCCGCCGTGCGGGCCCGCCGTTTCGTCCGCGCCACGCTCACCGAGTGGCGGCTGGAGGCGATCGCCGACACCGCCGAACTCCTGGTCGGCGAGCTGGTCGCCAACGCCATCGAGCACGGCTCGGGCCCGGTGAAGCTGCGTCTGCTCCGCGGCCCCACGCTGGTGTGCGAGGTGGCCGACCGCTCCGCCGTGCTGCCGACCATGCGCGAGGTCGGCGGCGACGCCGACAGCGGCCGCGGGCTCTATCTCGTCAACTGGCTCGCCCACCGATGGGGCTCGCGCCCGACGCCGAAGGGCAAGGTCGTCTGGGTGGAGCAGCGGTTGCCGTGACGGTCGGCGAGGGTGGGAGGGTGGGAGGGTGAGAGACGCGGAGGTCAGGAGACGGCTCTCCGTCTCAGCGCCGGGACGTGCCGGGCCGCGCGGAGGAGCGTCTTGAAACCGGCTCTGGCCAGCGGGCTCTCGTCCACGAACCGTCTGGCCGCCGTGAGGGACCTGCGCACGGCGGCGAAGCCGTACTCACGCATCCGCGCCTCGTAGTCCGCGATGGCCTCGACGGGGTCCCCGCCGCGGGTCAGCGCCCGGGAGAGCAGGTGGGCGTCGCGGAGGGCGATGTTGGCCCCGATGCCGCGCATCGGGGTCATGCTGTGGATGGCGTCGCCGAGCAGGGTGATGTTCGTGGCGGGCCAGGGGTCGATCGGGACCGAGCTGCGGATCGGCAGCAGGGAGACCGTCTCGGGGGCGGAGGCGGTGACCAGCCGCCGCAGGTCGGGGTGCCAGGTCGCGATCATCCGGGCCACGGTGTCCCGGAGCCGTTCGCCGGTCATGCCGGAGAGCCCCTCGGGCATGCGCCCGCTCGCCGCGCCGAAGACCCACATGACGTAGCCGCCGGTGTTGTCGAGCAGTGCCCCCTCCTGCTCGGTGCGCCCGATCCCGGAGGGCAGGACCGTGCCGCCGGAGTCCTGGGGCGCGGTGAACATGGAACACCCCCTCGGCGGGATGATCATGTTGGGCCCCCGCCACAGCCGGGAGGCGACCAGCGGGCGTGTGTCGTCGTTGAGCGGGAACTTCCCGGCGATCGTGAGAATGCCGGTGTCGATCCGCGGGGCGTGCGGGAGATACTGGCGCCTGACCCGTGAGTTGCCGCCGTCCGCGGCCACCACGATGTCGGCGGTCTCGGCCGACCCGTCGGCGAAGTGCAGGGTGACGGTGCCGTCGGGGTCGCGGGTGTAGCGCTCGTAGGTCCTGTCGAACCGGACCACGTCCGAGAGGCCGGAGAGCAGCACCTGGCGGAGTGTGATCCGGCTGACCGAGTGGTGGTTGCCGAGCGGGTCGGGCGCCCGCGGGATCTCCAGCAGGAGCAGCCGTCCCATCTTCTCGGTGAGGAAGCCGAAGTCCTGCCCGCTCCGGCCGACGGTCGCCAGGAACGCCTCCCAGAGCGGTTCCGGCAGGCAGGCGTGGAGGGCGCGGGCACCGCCGGGGTCGAGGTGCACGCGATATCCCTGGAGCCGGTCGGCCGGGGTGCGGTCACGTTCGTAGACCGCCACGTCCACACCGGCCCCGTGCAGCCCCTGCGCCAGGCAGAGTCCGCCGATGCCGGCACCGATGATCGCCACTCTGGAGTCCGTCATACCTCCACTATCGACCGGTTGGACTCCCGAGCGCCCTTTCCCGGGCGTCTCTTCCCCGAACCCCTCCGTTCGGACCCCCGTCTCTCCCCCGGTCCTCCCCCAGCTCGGACACCCCTTGCGTCCGGCCTCCCTCCGCCGAGCGCGATGACTGGCGGGCGCCCAGGGGTTACGGTCGAGATGAGGACATGAGGAGGGCATCATGACCATCGACATACGCGAGGCATACCGCCGCGCGCTGGACGACTTCGGCGCTCTCGTTCACAAGATCGCCCCCGAGCAGTGGCATACCCCGACGCCCTGCGTGGACTGGGACGTGCGCTCCCTGGTCAACCACGTGGTCGGGGAGAACCTGTGGGTCCCGGAGTTGCTCGCCGGGCGGACCACCGCGGACGTCGGCGACGCCTTCGACGGCGACCTCCTCGGCGACGACCCCCTGAAGGCGTTCGACACCTCGGCCGTGGCCGCCGTCCAGGCGGCGGGTGAGAACGGCGCGCTGACCCGCATGGTGCGCCTGTCGTTCGGGGATGTGCCCGGCGGGGAGTACGTCACCGAGTTGTTCGCCGACGCCCTCATCCACACCTGGGACCTCGCCCGCGCGATCGGCGCCGACGAACGGCTCGACCCCGAACTTGTCGGGGCCTGCGCGGCGTGGTTCGCCGGCACGGAGAACGATTACCGTCAGGCCGGGGTGACGGGGGAGCGGCGACGGGTGTCCTCCGACACCGACGCCCAGACCCGGTTGCTCGCCTCCTGGGGCCGTCGCGGCTGAGGCTCCGCCGGACAGGGCGGCCCCGGCCCGAGACGCCGTCGTCCACCCCAGGTGCGCCGCTCACACGACGGAGGCGCGGGCCGCCCGCCGCCTCCCGTCCGGCACCCGGGAGCTCAACGCCCAGTCGGCCGCTTACCGTGGTTGGCCCTGCGCTTCTTACGCGCCTTGCTCTTACGCGCCCGCCTGCCCATACCGGCCACCCCTCTCACCGGACCCTCGCGGAGAGCGGGTCCGGCTCCACGTTCCTCCCTGAGCGCCTGCCGTACAAGACCCACCGGGCAAGATCTGAGCAATGATCCGTACGGCCGGGTGCCGTGTTCCCCCGGCCCATCCGATGATCTACACGGCCGGGGGGCGTTTTCGCGCCGGCCCGCCCGACGACCCGCTCGACCGGCGGGCGGCTCCGGACCGGCCGGAGCCGCCCGCCGGTTCCCCTGGAAGATCTCCTGGGTCGCCCGTGCGGCCGGTGGCCGTGGTTTTAGGCTCCGTCGCATGGACGCGAAGCTGATGGACCTCTGGCGCTCCCTGACAGGCCCCGGGGCCGACCACCTCGGCCGGGGTCTGATCATCCGGTACGGCGAGCCGCACCGCAGGTATCACACGGCCACCCACCTGCGGGCCGTACTGGCCCAGGTTGACGCGCTGGCCGGAAACGCCGCGCACCCGGATCTCGTACGGTTCGCGGCCTGGTTCCACGACGCCGTCTACGACCCGCGACGTGGCGACAACGAGGAGCGCAGTGCCCGGCTGGCCGAGCGCGCGCTGCCCGAGCTGGGACTGGCCGCCGAGGCGGTGGCCACGGTGGCCCGGCTGGTCCGGCTGACCCGCACCCACGACCCGGCGCCCGGCGACGTGGACGGGGCCGTGCTGTGCGACGCCGACCTGGCGATCCTGGCCTCCCCGCCCGAGGTGTACGCGGCGTATGCGGCGGCGGTGCGCGAGGAGTACTCCTTCGTCCCGGACGAGGCGTTCCGGAGGGGCCGGGCCGCCGTGCTGCGCGCGCTGCTCGACCTTCCGGCGATCTTCCACATCACCGATGTGGAGGCGTCGGCGAGGGCGAACATCCAGGTCGAACTCACCCTGCTGTAACCGGCTAATCACCAGGATTCAACAGGCACCCCTGGACCTACTGTGGTAATTTGGGGGAATATGTTTGATTAAGGGGTGGATCAATGCTTGCCCAGCAGCGGCAGCAGGCGATTCTGGAGCGGGTGCGCAGCAGGGGCGGCGTCAGGGTCGCCGACCTCGTCCGCGAGCTCGGCGTGTCCGACATGACGATCCGCAGGGATCTTGAGGTGCTGGCCGGGCGCGGACTGGTGGAGAAGGTTCACGGCGGGGCCACCAACGCCGGGCCGGGCTCGACCGAGGAGCCCGGGTTCGCCGCCAAGTCGGTGCGCCAGCAGCCGGAGAAGGAGGCGATCGCCCGGCAGGCGGCCGAGCTCGTCCGGCCCGGCACCGCCATCGCGCTCTCCGCCGGGACCACGACCTGGACACTCGCCCACTTCCTGGTGGACGTGCCGGAGCTGACCGTGATCACCAACTCGATCCGGATCTCCGACGTCTTCCACCGCTCTCCCCGCGCCGACCGCACCGTCGTGCTGACCGGCGGCGTCCGCACCCCCTCCGACGCGCTGGTCGGGCCGGTCGCCGTGGCGGCCGTCCGCGGACTCCACGTGGACACCCTGTTCCTCGGCGTGCACGGGATGAGCGCACGCGCCGGGTTCACCACCCCGAACCTGCTTGAGGCGGAGACCAACCGGGAACTGGTCGCCTCCGCACACCGCCTGGTGGTGCCCGCCGATCACACCAAGTGGGACACGGTCGGGATCAGCACGATCGCCGAGCTGGCCCAGGCCCACCTCGTGATCACCGACTCGGGCCTGGCGGACGAGGCCCGTGAGGAGCTCACCGCGCGGGTGGGCGAGCTGGTCATAGCCGAACCCCGACAGGAAAGCGAGGCCCTGAGCCGATGAAGCGCACGATCACCCATCTGGCCGACGGCCGCGAGCTCGTCTACTTCGACCGGCACGACGACGCCGATCGGAGCGCGATCGACCGGCGAGACCTGCCGCCCCGGCCCGCCGCCTCCGAACTGCGCTACGACCCGCTCACCGAGGAGTGGGTGGCGGTGGCCGGGCACCGCCAGGGGCGCACCTTCCTCCCGCCGGCGAGCGAGTGCCCGCTCTGCCCGTCCACCCCCGGTCACCCCACGGAGATCCCCTCGGCCTCCTACGACGTGGTGGTCTTCGAAAACCGCTTCCCATCCTTCTCCGCGCAGCCGGGCCCGCACCGGGACATCGGCGGCATGAGCGAGGCCCGGCCGGGGATCGGCCGGTGCGAGGTGGTCTGCTTCACCTCCGACCACGACTCCTCCTTCTCCCGGCTCTCCCCCGGCCGGATCGACCTGGTGATGGAGGCGTGGATCGACCGCACCGCCGAGCTGTCCGCGATTCCGGGCGTGGAGCAGGTGTTCTGCTTCGAGAACCGGGGGGCCGAGATCGGCATCACCCTGGCCCACCCGCACGGCCAGATCTACGCCTACCCCTATGTGACCCCGCGCACCAGGCTCTCCCTGGGCGCGGCCGAGCGTCACCGGGAGCGGACCGGCGGCAACCTCTTCGCCGACGTGCTGGCCGCCGAGCGGGAGGCCGAGGTCCGGGTGGTCGCCGCGAACGAACACTGGACGGCCTTCGTACCGGCCGCGGCCCGGTGGCCCGTGGAGGTCCACCTCTACCCGCATCGCCGGGTTCCCGACCTGGGCGGGCTCAACGAGGCCGAGCGCTCGGCGTTCGGGCCGCTCTACACAGAGGTGCTGCGCCGGCTGGACGGGCTCTTCGGCATGCCCATGCCGTACGTCGCGGCCTGGCACCAGGCACCGGTGAACGTCGGCCGGGAGCTGTCCTACGCGCACCTGGAGCTGTTCAGCATCCGCCGGGCACCGAACAAGCTGAAGTATCTCGCGGGTTCGGAGTCGGCCATGGGGGCTTTCGTGAACGACGTCCTACCCGAGGAGGCGGCGCTACTCCTCCGATCCACCGTCACGGAATGATCACTGATTGGTCTCGGTTTGGGGTCGCATGACCATCTGTTTACCACTACTATCCTCACACATCGGACATAACATCCGATATGCCTAATCCGGGGCGCCTCGCCCGGGAGCCGGGGACCCACGCGTTTTGGGGTGAACCACTTCGGTGGAAGGGCTTCCTCCAGCCCGAACCCGTCAGCTAACCCGGTAGGCGTGAGGAGAGGAGAACCGTGGCGGCCTCGCCCCCCACGTCCCGTCGTCATGCGGCCCTGACCGCCTCCGTGCTCTCGGCCATCGCGTTCACCCTGGGCAGCGCGTCCGCGGGCAGCGCCGCCCCCAAGCCTGCCGAACCCGAGCTCCGCGCCGAACTCGCCCGGCTGAACAAGAAGGTCGACAAGCTCATCGAGTCCTACGCGGCCAAACGGGAGTCTCTGCGAAAGGCCCGGCTGGCCGAGGAGTCCGCCCAGATCGATCTGCGCAAGGCCGAGGAGACCTACGCCAAGGCGAGCGAACAGGTCGACTCCATCGCCCAGCTCCGCTATCAGAGCAGCGCCGCCGACCTGCCCGCCCTGCTGTTCGCCCCCGACATGGAGGGCGCCGTCGTCATGGAACAGCTCATCGCCCAGCGGAGCGCCTACCTGCGGGACTTCGCCCAGAGCCGGGACCTCAAGAAACAGGCCGCCGAGAAGGCGGCCCGGCTCACCGAGCAGATCGGCGTGGAGGCCAAGGTCGTGGAGACCGAGCGCCAGGGCGCCGAGAGGGTGATCCGTGACATCGAGCGGAAACTCGACCAGCTCGTCCCGATGGGTTCCGGCCGCCGCGCCGACGGCAGCTGGGTCCCCCAGCTCCCCACCGGCGGCGACAACATCACCGACCGCACCCGGATCATGCTCGAAGCCATCAAAGAACGCTTCAAACTCCCCCACGAGGTCGGCTGCTACCGCACCGGCGGCAACGGCGAGCACCCCCTGGGCCGCGCCTGCGACTTCATGATGAGCACCGGCGGCTCGATGCCCTCGGCGGAGAACACCAGGCTCGGCGACGAGATCTCCGCCTGGGCGGTCAAGAACAAGGATCGGCTCGGCGTCAAGTACGTGATCTGGCGCCAGCGCATCAACATGGGCTCCGGCTGGCGCGCCATGTCCAACCGGGGCGGGGTCACCGCCAACCACTACGACCACCCCCACATCTCGATGTACTAGCGCCGTGGAGCCCGGACCGGGAGCGTTTCCGGGGGGTGTGGATCGAGAAAAAGGGTGTGACAGTGGCCGTGCGCGCGGGAAGGATGGGGGATCATGACCGACAATCGCGTTGCTCCTCCCTATGTCGCCGACGAGGTCGGCATGCTGCGCTCCTGGCTGGACTTCCACCGGGAGACCCTGGCCGTCAAGTGCGCCGGGCTGTCGGAGCGGCAGCTCGCCCTCCGCCCCTGCGCGCCGTCCACACTCTCCCTGCTGGGCCTGGTCCGTCACATGACCGAGGTGGAACAGCACTGGTTCCACAACATCCTCGGCGGCGAGGACAGGCCGTCGATCTACTGCACCGAGCAGGATCGCGATGGGGACTTCGACCTGCTGGGCTCCTGCTCCGCCGAGGAGGCCATCGCCCGCTGGCACGCCGAGATCGACGGCGTCCGCGGGCTCTACGCGGAGCTGCCCCTGGAGGCCTTGGGCAGACGGCAACGCAGGGGTGCGGACGTCTCGCTGCGGTGGATCCTGGTCCACATGATCGAGGAGTACGCCCGGCACAACGGCCACGCCGACATCATTCGCGAGCGGATCGACGGGGTCACGGGAGACTAGTGTTCTCCTCGGCGATCGCCTCGGTGATCAGCCGGTCGAGAGCCGCCAGGTCGGGTGGGCGGGCCGCGGCCGCCTCCGCGAAGCGGGTGAGCAGGTCGGCGAAGAGCCCGCGGTCCGCCTCGTCCCAGTCGGCGATCAACTCGTCCAGGTAGGTCCGCCGGGAGCGGACGACCACCTGGAGCACCCGGAGCCCTCTCGGGCTCAGCAGCAGCCTGGCCCTCCGGGCGTCCACCTCGGACTCCTCGCGCTCCACGAACCCCGCGCCGATCGCGTCGTTGACCAGCCTGCTGGCGGTGGAGGGGTCGACGTCCAACTGCTCGGCGACGGCGCCCACGGTCACCTCGGACATCTCCCCGTACAGCCTGTACACGGCGCGCACGACCATCACGTTCGACATGTGCACCGGCCGCTGCGGATCTCCGAGCCTGCGCGTGCGCAAGGGCCGCGCCCAGATCCGGCGCAGCCGGAACAGGGCGACATCGATCATGGCCCCCGGAGTCCCGTCCTTCACGGCGCAACCCTATCGGCGTACCGGTACGCGCCGGCTACGCGCCGTACCCACGAGGCCTCAGCCGGACAGACGGACCGGGTTGACGAGGTCGGCGTACATCAGCAGGCCGGCCATGATGACCATTACGAAGGCGATCGCGTAGGTCAGCGGAAGCGCCTTGGCGATGTCGACGTGCCCGGGGGTGGGGCGGCGGGTCACCCGGGCGAAGGCCCGCTTGAGACCCTCCCAGAGGCCACCCGCGATATGGCCGCCGTCCAGCGGGAGCAGCGGAATCAGGTTGAACAGGCCGATCGCCAGGTTGAACCCCGCCAGCAGGTTGATGAAGATGACGATCTTGTTCTCCAGCGGGACCGCGGAAGCCGCGATCTCCCCGCCGATGCGGCCCGCGCCGATGACACCGATCGGGCCGTTCTTGTCGCGCTCCTCGCCGGAGAAGGCGGCGTTCCAGACGCCGACCATCTTCTCGGGGAAGCGCAGCAGCGCGCCGGCGGTCGCCGAGGTGAGATCCCACATGTGGGTGGTCACGGCGCCGAAGCCCTGCTGCTCGATGACCGTGGTGGGACTGACGCCCAGGTAGCCGACCCCCTTGTCGATCTTGCCGGGCTGGTCCAGCGACTCCCGGTCCTGGGCGATGAGGGTGGCGGTGAGGGTCATCTGCCGACCGGCCCGCTGGATCCCGACCTCGACCGGGCCCGCGCCGTGGCCACGGATGGCCCGCGTCGCGGCGTCCCAGCTCGCGGTGGGCCTGCCGCCCACCGACAGGATGACGTCACCCGGCTTCAATCCGGCCGCGGCGGCGGGGCTGGGCCTGTCAGCCGCGGTGCAGTCGGGGTTCTCGGCGTATTCGGCCGCGGTCTTCACACAGGCGGGCACCGAGGCGACCTGCGTCTTCTGCACCGCGACGCCGAAGCCCATGAGCACGACGGCGAACAGGACGAAGGCCAGCACGAAGTTCATCGCCGGACCGCCGGCCATGACGATGACCTTCTGCCACCACGGCTTGCGGTAGAAGACGCGGTTCTCGTCGCCCGGCTGGACCTCCTCAAGGGCCACGTCGCGGGCGTTCTCGATCAGGGCCTGCCACGGCCCGGTGGAGACCGAGCGCACCTTGCCGGGGTCGTCGGTGGCCCTGGGAGGCAGCATGCCGATCATCCGGATGTAACCGCCGAGCGGGATCCACTTCACGCCGTACTCGGTCTCGCCCCTGCGCCGGGACCACATCGTCGGGCCGAATCCGACCATGTACTGGGTGACCTTGACGCCGAAAAACTTCGCCGGCAGCAGGTGACCTATCTCGTGCAGCGCGATCGACGCCATCAGCCCGAAGAGGAAGACGACGATCCCGATCACGAAGAGCAAGCTCACAGGTCCATACCCCCGGTCACGGAACTATCGACAACGCCCATAAGAGATTAGCCGAATAATCCCGGGCCCAGGCTCCGGGGCGGCGAGCGGTCCGGATCCGATCACTTGCGAAGTCTTTACCAAATAGAGAGACTTCTTTTACAGTAAGCGACTGTTCGATCACCCTGCGAGAAAAGGGGCGAGGGGAAAAACTTGATCGGGATCCTGGTTGCCGAGCGCCAGCCCATGGTCCGGCGAGGCCTGGTGGCCTCGCTGGAGTGCGAGACCGACCTGAAGGTCGTCGCCGACGTGGACAACGGCGAGGACGTCGTCCCCGCCGTTCTGGAACACCATCCCGATGCGGCGGTCGTCGACCTGGACCTGCCGGGCCTGGATGGGTTCACCGTGGCCCTGCGCCTGCACGAGAACGCCCCCGGCTGCCGGGTGCTCCTGCTGGCCCGCCGGCCGAACCCCGGCCAGGTCCGCCGGGCGTTCACCGTACACGCGCTCGGCTTCATGAGCCTGGACGCGCGGCCGGAGCAGCTGGCCGACGGCGTCCGCCGGGTCGCGGCCGGGCGCAGGGCGGTGGACGCCGATCTCGCGCTGGCCGCCCTTGAGTCGGCCGAGAACCCGCTGACCCGCCGGGAGATGGACGTGCTCCGGCTGGCCGCCCGGGGAGCGCGGTCCAGCGAGATCGCCGATCAGCTGTTCCTGTCGGTGGGAACGGTCCGCAATCACCTGTCGCGGATCATGTGCAAGACCCACGCCCGCAGCCGCCTGGATGCCGTGCGCATCGCCAGCGACTCCGGCTGGCTGTGACCGGCGGCCGGCGCTCCGGCGGGTTGCCACACCCGCCGCGGCGTCGGCCACGGCCCTGGCGAGAGCATCTGCCAACCGCGGGGGGCGCGGCGTTCCTTCGATGAGAGGGCAGGTCAGAGACGCCAGATGAGGACCAGCGCGCAGTCGTCGTTGTGCCCCGACGACATGGAGGCGACGAGGTTGCGGGCACCGTCGCGGAACCCGGAGGGCAGCAGTCGCTCGGCCTCGCCCAGCAGCCGGTCGAGGCCGGCGTCGATGTCGCGGCCGGGCTGCTCTATCAGCCCGTCGGTGTAGAGCATGAGCGCGTCGCCTTTGCGGAGCGTTCCCCGATCGGGCTCGCAGTGCAGATCGGGCACGACGCCCAGCACCACGCCCTTGGCAGGGGAGACCCGCCAGGTGCCGGTGCCCGAGTCGAACTTGACCACCGGCGGATGGCCCGCCGAGGTGATCAGGTATTCGCCCGTGGCGAGATTGAGCCGTATGTGGACGGCCGTAACGAAGCCCTCAGCCTCGCGCTGACGGTGCAGGTAGGCGTTACAGGCGGTCAGGAAGTCGGAGACCGAGCCGAGCAGGCCGCCGAAGGTGCCCGACAGCATCAGCGCCCTGGTGCCCGCGTCGACCCCCTTGCCCGACACGTCGACCAGGGCGAGCTCCACCATGTCGCCCTCGCGCAGCGAGACCAGGAAGTCGCCGCCGAAGGAGGACCCGCCGGCCTGTTTGAGCACCACACGCGAGTCCCAGTCCTTGGGCAGCCGGGGCAGATCGCTCTGGTTCTTGAGCCGGTCGCGCAGCTCAAGCAGCATGACGTCACCGCGCAGGCCCTGCACGCCGAGCTTGCCCCGGGTGCGGGCCATCAGCGCGGCCAGCACGCCGGTGAACACGAAGGTGGTCAGCAGGCCGGGACCGATGTGCCCGACCCCGCGCACGACGCCCACGTACACCAGGGCGACCGCGACCGCGCAGAGTAGTTTGGCCAGGCTGCGCAGCCGGAGCTGGAGTCCGGCGACGAGGGTGATCGGGATCATGAGCGCTGGGGAGAACCACTCCATGGAGACCCGGGCGCCCAGCCCTCCGAGCACCAGGGTGAGCACGATCAGCGTGATGAGCAGGTTGCGGTCGCGGGCCAGCGGCCCGCGGCGTAGGAAGCGCACAATGGGCACCAGAAGTGGGACCCGCACCAGGAACGCACGGAGCGCAGGAGGGATCAGCGGCACCGGACGGGAACTCATGATGCGCTCGACTGTATCGGGTATCCCCCGTTTGGACAGCCCACTTGACCAAGACCTTGATCATTAAGGGCGGATATTGAATGGCCGGAACGTTTTGTCCCATCTACCGTAGGAGAAATGACCCTTAGCCTGCGGCCGATGACCGAGACCGACTGGCCCGCCTGGACCGGCGTGGGCGGGGAGGCGTTCGGCAACGCCCCTTCCCCGCACCGGTTGGAGCTGTTCAAGAATCTCACCGAGTTCGACCGCTCGCTCGGCGCGTTCGAGGGCGACCTGCTCGTGGGCGTCACCGCCGTGTGCAGCTTCACCATGACGGTGCCCGGTGGACCGATCCCGGTCGCCGGCGTCACCTCGGTCGGGGTGCTGCCCTCCCACCGCCGCCGGGGCGTTCTGTCCGCGCTCATGGCCCGCCAGCTCCACGACGTCCGCGAGCGGGGCGAGGCGGTCGCCGCCCTCTACGCCTCCGAAGCGGCGATCTACCGGCGTTTCGGGTACGGCAGGGCCGCCGACAACCTCTTCTTCGACATCCCCACGCACAGCTCGGCCTTCGTCAAGAACGCCCCGGCCGATCCGGCGCTGCGGCTGCGTGTCGTCACCCCCGCCGAGGGCAGGCCCGCCTTCGAGAAGACCTTCGAGAGCCTGCTGGACAGCCGCCCGGGACTCTACGCCCGGACGCCCGCGCGCTGGAACACCCTGCTGTCGGACCACGAGGCCGACCAGGGGGGTGCGGGACCGCTGCGCGCCGTGGTCGTCGAGGACGGCCGGGGCCCCCGCGGCTACGCGCTCTTCCGGATCACGATGAACTTCACCCCCCACGACCTTCCGGACGGCGAGCTGCGGCTTGAGGAACTGTTCGGCCTGGACCCGGCCGCCTACGCGCTGCTCTGGCGGCACGTGCTGGATCGCGATCTGGTCGCCCGGGTCAGGGCGGAACAGCGGCCGGTCGACGACCCGCTGATCCACCTGCTCGCCGAGCCTCGCCGATTGAACGCGGGCTGGCTGGACGAGCTCTGGATCCGCCTGGTCGACGTCGAGCGGGCCCTGGCCGCACGACGCTACTCCGCACCGGCGGACGTGGTGATCGAGGTCGAGGATCCGCTCTGCCCGTGGAACGCACGCCGCTGGCGGCTGTCGGCCGGCGCCTCCGGCGCCCGGTGCGTGCCCAGCGGCGATCCGGCGGACCTGAGGCTGCCGGTCACCGCGCTGGGCGCGGCCTACCTGGGGGGCCGGCCGCTCACGGCCCTGCTGGCGGCGGGGATGGTGCACGAGACGCGGGCGGGGGCCGTCCGGGAGCTGTCCACCGCGATGTCCTGGGAACCCGCGCCCTGGGCGGGTCTGGTCTTCTGATCGGGGACCGGCCCGGAACGTGGGACATCACGCGCCCCGGGCCGTGCGGGTTATGGTGACGGCATGGCACTGCAGAGTTTGCAGATCAACGCGGTCACCGCGATGCGGGCCCGCGACGTCTCCCGGCCCACACGGGAGCAGCGGGAGAGCGCGGACCGGAGGCCGCTACGCGACGAGGCGCCGCCTAAGGAGGCTCCGCGTAAGGAGACACCCCGCAAGGAGGCGCCCCGCCGCGGGTAGCGGCCCGGGTGCCGGAAACCCTCCGGCAGGCCGGGGTCTACGGCAGCGGCGGGAGCTGGCCGATCGTCTCGTACGAGGTGAGCTGCGCTATCCGGCGGTTGTGCCGCTCGGCCCCCGAGTAGGGCGTGGCCAGGAAGAGCTCGACGAAACGGATCGCCTCGTCCTCGGTGTGCATCCGCGAGCCGATGCTCACCACGTTGGCGTTGTTGTGCTCGCGGGCGAGCTTGGCGGTTTCGTCGCTCCAGGCCAGGGCCGCGCGGATGCCGCGCACCTTGTTGGCCGCGATCTGCTCGCCGTTGCCCGAGCCGCCGATGACGACCCCCAGGCTGCCGGGGTCGTCCGTGACACCCTCGGCCGCCCGCAGCACGAACGGCGGGTAGTCGTCCTCGGCGTCGTAGACGAACGGGCCACAGTCCGTGACCTCGTGGCCGTGCTCCTTGAGCCAGGAGACGACGCGGTTCTTAAGCTCATAGCCGGCATGGTCGGCACCGATGTAGACGCGCACCCGCCCAGTTTCGCAGGTATGCGTGGGCGGTTTGACCCCCACCCCGGCTAAAGTAACGACCGGATAGCCATGGTAACCCTTACAAGAGAGAGTCCACATGCGTGACATCCGAGTGGTCGGGGATCCGGTCCTGCGCACGCCCGCCGAGCCGATCGCCGACTTCGATCGCGATCTGCGCCGCCTGATCGACGAGATGTTCGACGCGATGTACGCGGCGCAGGGCGTCGGTCTGGCCGGGCCGCAGATCGGCGTGTCGAGGCGGGTCTTCGTCTACGACTGCAGTAACCGCAAGGGGCACGTGGTCAACCCGGTGCTGACGGTCGACGACGACGCGGAGATCCTCGACGAGGAGGGGTGCCTGTCGGTTCCCGGGCGTGGCACCGGCACCCCGCTCTACGCCAGCACCCCCCGCGCGGCCGGGGTCACCGTCCGCGGCTTCGACCGGCTGGGCCGCCCGGTCCAGGTCAAGGCCCGCGGCCTGCTCGCGCGCTGCTTCCAGCATGAGACCGACCACCTCGACGGCATGCTCTACGTCGACCGGCTCGCCAAGGACGCCGCCCGGCGGGTGCTGCTCCAGGCCCCCTGATCGGCGGCCGGCCCGGACTCGGCTCCGCGGTCGCCCTCCGCGACGCTCACCCGCACCCGCCCCCGGGCACTCACCCGCCCCCGGGGGTGGCCGCCGGGCTGCCGGGACGTGGGACACCCCGCCGCCGGCGGAGCAGCGGCCTGGCCATCAGGCCGAGACCGGCGGCCATGAGCAGCACGACCACGATCCACTCGTTGGAGCCGCCGGGACCGTAGACATGGCCCTGACGGCCGGTGTCGAACGCCCGCACGGTCTGACCGGGGGTGAACGTGTCGCGGTCGCCTCCGTAGAACCCGATCTCCTCACGGACCGTCCGGCCGCTCCGGAACTCGCCCAGCCAGGTGCACTGCTGGTGACCCGGATGTTCGACGCACTCGACCCGACGGGCGGTGAAGGTGCCCCAGGCGCCCTCCCCCCGGAGTGCGGCCAGCGCGGGCCCGAGGTTCTGTACGGCCAGCAACACCAGCAGCAGGCCTCCTGCGGCGATCACCAGATCGAACGCGCTGAGCCGCGTGGTGCCCCGTTCCATGCGACGCCCTTCGGAAGGAGGGGAAGCTTCCCTTAGGACGGGTTTACCCAGAACATCCCGAGACCACGACTCGATCCGGCCGATGTCCCGATCCGGCCGGGGCGCGTCCGCGGAGGAGGCTCGCGGAGGCGCGGGAGCGCGGGGACAGGGCGGGCGGGGCTGTCGGACGGGCGGCGGCCTACAGCTGGACCGACTTGACCTCCAGATACTCCTCCAGGCCGAACCGGCCCAGCTCACGGCCCAGCCCCGACTGCTTGTAGCCCCCGAAGGGGGCCTGCGGGTTGAACCCGCCGCCGTTGACGTCCACCTGCCCGGTGCGCAGCCGCAGCGCCACCGAGACCGCGTGTTCCTCGTCTCCCGCCCACACCGCGCCGGCGAGGCCGTACGGGGTGCCGTTGGCGATGGCGACGGCCTCGTCCTCGCCCCGGATGTAGGGGATGATCGTCAGAACCGGGCCGAAGATCTCCTCCTGTTCGATGATCATCCCGGGCTCCACCCCGGCGAAGACCGTCGGCTCCACGTAGAAGCCCCGGTCCATGGGGTTGTCGGTGCCTCCGGCGACCAGCCGGGCCCCCTCCTCCTGACCCCGGTTGATGTAGCGGACGACCCGGTCGCGCTGCGCCGCGGAGACCAGCGGGCCGATCCGGGTGAGCTCGTCGAAGGGGTCGCCGACGGTGTACCTCCCCGTGGCCTGGACGGCGAGGCCGACGGCCTCGTCGTACCGGTCCCGGTGGACGATCATGCGGGTCCAGGCGGAGCAGGTCTGCCCGGAGTTGAGGAAGGCGTTGGCCACGGTCGCCTTGACCGCCGCGGCCAGGTCGGCGTCCGGCAGGATCAGGCTCGCCGACTTGCCCCCGAGCTCCAGAGCCACCCGTTTGACCGTTTCGGCCGCGAGCGCGGCGACCCGCCGCCCGGCCCTGGTGGAGCCGGTGAACGACACCATGTCCACGTCCGGGTGGGTGACCAGCGCCTCACCCACCACCGGGCCGTACCCGCTGACCAGGTTGAACACCCCCGGAGGCAGCCCGACCTCATCGAGGATCCCCGCCAGCGCGTAGGCCGCCAGCGGGGCCACCTCGCTGGGCTTGAGCACCACCGTGCAGCCGGCGGCGAGCGCCGGGGCCACCTTGCACACGATCTGGTGGAGCGGGTAGTTCCACGGCGTGATGGCCGCGACGACGCCGGCCGGCTCCCGGATGATCCGGGAGTTGCCGATCCGGCCGCCGTCGAAGTCATAGGTCTCGGCCAGCTGGGCGTAGGAGGCCAGCACCCCGGCCGGCATCAGCGTCTGCACCTTCATCGCCATGTCGTACGGCACGCCCACGTCGGTGGTGATGATCCTGGCCAGCTGGTCGGCGCGGTCCCGGATCAGCCCCGCCGCGGCGGCGAGGATCCCGCCCCGTTCCGCGGGCGCCGTGTCCGACCACGAGGGCAGCGCCGCACGCGCCGCGGCCACGGCGACCTCGACGTCGGCGGGCGACCCCGCGGGCACCCTGTCGATCGTCTCCTCGGTCGCGGGGTTGACGACGCCGACGCTCTCACCGGACGCCGACGCCCGCCAGGCACCGTTCAGATAAAGGTGACGCATGAGTCTCATCCTTGCGCGCTGATCGTCATAAGGCGAGGCCCCGCAGGTCACAGGCCCACCACACCGCGTGAAGATCACGGGCACGGCCGGACGCGGTTCCTCACCGCGGCGAGCACTCGGCCGCCCTGTGCGACGAGACTACGGGGGGAGGATCCCCCGGCAACGATGAACCACCGAAATTTCCCGGTAAACCGGCGCCTCGGACGGCCCGTCCGGCCGTTCCGGGCCCGATGAGCGCGGGTGGAGACCCCCGGCCGGGACCGGCTGATCCGCCTGAGGGCACCGTGGCCTCCCGGCGGGCCGGACCCCGCCGGGAGGTGCTCGGCACCGCCGGGAGCGTCAGCCGAAGATCGGGCCCCGGGTGCGGGAGCGCTTCAGCTCGAAGAACCCGTCGATGTCGGCCACCAGGCGGACGCCGTCCCAGAGTCTGGCCGCCTCCTCGCCCTTGGGCGCGGGCGAGACCACAGGGCCGAAGAAGGCGACGCCCTCGACCGCGATGACCGGGGTGCCGACCTCCTGGCCGACCCGTCCGATGCCGTCGTCGTGCGAGGCGCGCAGCGTCTCGTCGAACTCCTCGGAGTCCATCGCGTCGGCGAACGCGCGATCGAGCCCGGCGGCCTCCAGCGCCTCCTCCACGATTCCGCGGAGCCCGTCCAGCGCCTTGAGCCCACCTCGGTCGTGGAAGCGGACGCCAAGCTCGGTGTAGAGCCGGCCGACCGTCTCGGAGTCGTACTTCTCCTGCACGGCGGCGACCACACGGACCGGGCCGATGGCCCTGGCGATCAACTCACGGTACTTCTCGGGGACGTCCTTGTCCTCGTTGAGCACGTTCAGGCTCATGATGTGCCACCGCGGCTCGATGGGGCGCACCTTCTCCACCTCCAGCAGCCAGCGAGAGGTCATCCACGCGTACGGGCAGAAGGGGTCGAACCAGAAGTCGACCGGGGTGCGCTCAGTCATCTCTCAGGCTTTCTGATCGTGAGGTTGTCTCACATGGCGATAACCCTGGATCCCGAGTTTCCTATTCCTGGGACGGTTTATTACCTTGACCGGCGCTTTTGTCCTCACGTGTGATCGGCAGTCGACTCCCCGCTCTTCGGGGGCGACGCCCCGGGGCTTCACGTGGCAGGATTCAGGCACTCCTTCGCAACAGAGCGGAGGGAATTGGTGACGAGGGAGCAGTGGTGGCAGGCAATCTGACCCGTGACGAGGCGCGGGAGCGCGCACGGCTGATCAGCGTGCAGTCGTATGCGGTGGAGCTCGACCTGACCGAGGGGGAGGAGCGTTTCGAGAGTGTCACCACGGTCCGCTTCACCAGTGACCGGGTGGGCGCGGAGACGTTCATCGACCTGGCGGGCGCCAAGGTGCGCAAGGCCGTCCTGAACGGCGTCGAGCTGGACGTGAGCGGCTACGACCCCGAGACCGGGCGGCTGCCCCTGCCTAACCTGGCGGAGTCCAACATGCTGCGCGTGGACGCCGACTGCTCCTACATGCGCACCGGTGAGGGCCTGCACCGCTTTGTCGACCCCGTTGACAAGAACGTCTACCTGTACAGCCAGTTCGAGACGGCGGACGCCCATCGGATGTACGCCTGTTTCGACCAGCCCGACCTGAAGGCCACCTTCGAGCTGACCGTGCTCGCGCCGTCACACTGGGAGGTCATCTCCAACGCGGCGCCCGAGGAGGCCAGGGACCTCCAGGAGTACCGGGGGCGGCACGGCGCGCTCCAGGCCGCCAGGCGCTGGCGTTTCCCCCCGACCCCGGTGATGTCCACCTACATCACCGCCCTGTGCGCCGGGCCGTACCACAAGGTGACCTCCGAGCACGACGGCATCCCGCTCGGGCTGTACTGCCGGGCCTCGCTCGCCGAGCACCTCGACGCCGACAACCTCTTCGAGGTCACCCGGCAGGGCTTCGACTTCTTCCACCGGATCTTCGGCATCCGCTACCCGTTCGGGAAGTACGACCAGCTGTTCGTGCCCGAGTTCAACGCGGGCGCGATGGAGAACGCCGGCTGCGTGACCTTCCTGGAGGACTACGTCTTCCGCTCCCGGGTCACCGACGCGATCATCGAGCGCCGCGCCGAGACGATCCTGCACGAGATGGCGCACATGTGGTTCGGCGACCTGGTCACCATGCGCTGGTGGGACGACCTGTGGCTGAACGAGTCGTTCGCCACCTACGCCTCGGTGCTCTGCCAGGCCGAGGCCACCCGCTGGGGCCAGGGCGCGTGGACGACGTTCGCGAACGTGGAGAAGTCCTGGGCCTACCGGCAGGACCAGCTGCCCTCGACGCACCCGATCGCCGCCGACATCGTCGACATGCACGCGGTCGAGGTCAACTTCGACGGCATCACCTACGCCAAGGGCGCCTCGGTGCTCAAGCAGCTCGTCGCCTATGTGGGGCTGGACAACTTCCTGGCCGGCGTACGCGACTACTTCGACGAGCACGCGTGGGGCAACACCACGCTGGGGGACCTGCTCGGCGCGCTGGAACGGACCTCGGGCCGGGACCTGTCCTCCTGGTCCAAGGAGTGGCTGGAGACCTCCTGGGTCAACACGCTGCGCCCGTCGTTCACCACCGACTCCGAGGGGCGCTTCGGAGAGTTCGAGGTGCTGCAGGAGGCCCCGGCCGACTATCCGACCCTGCGCTCGCACCGCGTCGCCGTCGGCCTCTACTCCCTGCGGGACGGCGCCCTGGTCCGCACCCGGCGAGTCGAACTCGACGTGGTCGGCGCGCGCACCGCGGTGCCCGAGCTGACCGGCGAGGCCCAGCCGGACCTGGTCCTGATCAACGACGACGACCTGACCTACGCCAAGATCCGGCTCGACGAGCGCTCGCTGCAGACACTGGTGGACGGCGGCATCGCGAAGTTCACCGAGTCCCTGCCGCGCGCGCTGTCGTGGTCGGCGGCCTGGGACATGACCCGGGACGCCGAGATGTCCACCCGCGACTACGTCGCCCTGGTGACCTCCGGCATCTCGTCGGTCAAGGACATCACCGTCGTGCAGACCGTACTCCGCCAGGCGCGCCAGGCCGTCCAGCAGTACGCCGACCCCGCCTGGCGCGGCGAGGGCCTGGCCCTGCTCTGCTCCTCGCTGCGCTCCCTCATCGCCGCGGCCGAGCCCGGCTCCGACCACCAGCTCGCCTACGTCAACGCCCTCTCCACCATGGCCTTCTCGGCCGGGGACCTCGCGTTCCTGAAGGGCCTGCTGGACGGCTCGGCCGTGCTCGACGGCCTGACCGTGGACGCCGACCTGCGCTGGACGCTGATCCAGGCCCTGGTCTCCGGCGGCGTCCTCGGCGAGGAGGGGATCGCCGAGGAACTGCTGCGCGACGCCACCGCCACCGGTGAGCGCTCCGCCGCGCTCGCCCGCGCCACGCTCCCGACGGCCGAGGGCAAGTCCACCGCGTGGACCGCCATCACCGAGGGCAGGCTGAGCGGCGCCCTGCTCCGCTCGACGATCAACGGCTTCATGGACCCTCGCCACCCCGAGCTGCTGGAGCCGTACGCCGCGAAGTACTTCGAGGAGATCGGACGGATCTGGAAGTCCTGGACCTCCGACAGCGCCCAGAACTTCGCCAACGGCTGCTACCCGGCCCTGGCGATCTCCCCGGAGACCGTCGCCAGGACCCAGGACCTGATCTCCGAGAGCCGGCCTCCGCAGGCGCTCAGGCGTCTGCTGCTGGAGGGCGCCGACGGCATCAGCCGCGCCCTGCGCGCCCAGGCCAAGGACGCCTCGCCGTCCTGACCTCACCGGGTGGGGCCGGGCGGCACACGGCCCGGCCCCACCCGGCCCCACGCCGCGCCGGGCGCGCCGTCACCGCGGCCTCCGCGCCGCGCCGTCACCGTGTGCTCCCGCGCCGGCCTCGCCGTCGCGCCGGCCGCTCCCCGGTCACAGTGGAAGGCGGCTCCGCGTCTCCAGCAGCGCCAGGTGCCCGGACCGCACCAGGTTCTGCCCGAGCGCCACGGAGACGAGCGCCGCGCGCTGCCAGTCGGACTTCCCCGGGCGTTCCGGTGCCCTCACCCGGAGCTTCACCCGGGCCAGATAGTCGATGTGCAGATTGACCGCCGCACGGCCGAGACCGAGGTCGGCGAGACGGATGATGATCTCCGGAACGGTCGGGATCACGCTGGAGAGCGGATCACGCAGCCGGGGTTCGCAGAGGGCGACCAGGATCAGGAAGTATTTCGCGGTGACGTCCAGCGGGAAGGCCGGCACGGTCTTCCCCCACTCCCGGGACGCGTCGGGATGGAGCAGCACGTGCTCGGGGGCGAACACCATGAACGACGTCTCGTCGGCGGGGAGCCGTACCCGGGCCAGTTCGAAGGGGATCGGGGCGCGCATACGGCCGGGTGGCACCTTGACGAACTCGCCGCCGCCCTCGGGGTTGTCGACCAGGTAGGTCGCCGATCGGCTCAGATTGGAGATCATCCAGTAGTCGTCCACCGCGTCGATCCGCCCGGCCGGCCACGAGACCGTGGGGTCGGACAGCACCAGATCCGCCGGCCCGTGACCGAAGGTGACGTGCTCGCCGGGGGCGAGCTCCAGCACCTGCTCCCCCCTCTGGATGAGGATCCCTGAAAGCTTACAGATACTCACGGCGACGATCCTTGCGCAAGCCGTGACCATTCGCAGAGAAAAACGAAAAGGGAGAGCCCGGGCGCTCAGGCGCTCAGGATGGCCTGTCCGACGGTCACCGAGAGCAGGAGGCACGCGACGGCGACGGACAGCAGGAGCACTCCCCTGCGGATGTAGCGGTTCTTGGCGTGGGCGACGGAGCTGAGCCTCCTGACCCGCAGCACGAGCATGTCGGCCCGGACCCGGGTGTCCTGACCCCTCATGCGGGTCCTCAACTCGGCCAGCGCCTCCTCGGAGAACGCGCCGCGCGACCTGCCGGGGGCGGGCCTGCCCTCGGGGGGGTTCACCGCGTTCGGGCCCCAGGCGTGCAGGCGGCCGGCGTAGGAGCGGCGGCGTTCCACGGTCCGCCCGGCGAGCCGCGCGGTGAGGGGGTGCAGCGCGCCCACGAGGGCCAGGCCGCCCATCGCGCAGAAGAAGACCCCGGTCCACCAGAGCCACTCCACCTGACTGGGAAGCCCCTGCGGCCTCCACCCGCTCGCGGCCAGCCCGCCGAGGACGGCCACCGCCAGCAGGACGGCCGCCCTGCGGTTCGCTCTGCCGTTGTCATCGCGCACCTCCGCCAGGACGGCCTGAATATGGGAGAGAACCTCATCCGGCTCCTGCCGCACCCTGCCCTCCCGCGAGACGTCGGCCGACGGCGTACCCAGCACGATCTTCAGCACGCCCTGATTATGCGAGAAGCTCATCTCCTGCGGGAAGCCAGGTCCGCCAGGATCCACACCCCGGTGACGATCCCGCCCGCCAGATCCCCCGTGACGAGCACGGCCGCCATCGACACGGCCGCCAGGCGGCACTCCCCGTCGGTGAGCCTGAGCCTGGCCCGGGAGCCCGTGACGATCTCCAGCCCCCTCTCCCCGAGGTCCACGAAGACCAGTACGGCCGTGTCGGCCTCCCGCCCCAGGGCGGCGTGCAGCCGTTCGGAGAAGTGACGGCGCGGGCCGACCGCCGGGCCGAGGTAGGCGGCGAAGCGCAGGCCGCTGCGGCGCTCGGCGGTGTACAGCGCCTCACGGATGTCCTGGGCCTGCGTCGAGGTGAGGACCGGCGTCACCGTCACCATCTCGCCGACCCCCCGCCGAGGTGCCGCCCCGGCTCGGAGATCTCCGCCAGGGCCGCCCAGTCCACCTGCGGTGTCAGCGAATGAACCGGCCGGTCCACCAGCACCAGCCCGCCGCCGCTCGCGCACCGCTCGCTGCGGTGCGGGCCGCCGAACCACACCGCGCCCGCCGAGGGGCTCCGGACGGCGCCCGCGCGCACCCGGGCGGGCAGCGTCACCAGGGCGACGATGAGCAGAAACAGACCGGCGGAAGTCCCGATCAGGAACCCGAAGACCTGGATCGCGTCCACACCTCCAACGTAAGCCCGGATCCGAAGCCTCGTCGAGACCTACCACAGGACCGGCCTGCGCTCCCCCCAGAATCCGCCGCGTGCCGCCTCCACCTGCGCCGAGACGGAGATCAGCGTGCCCTCGTCACCGAACCGCCCGGCCAGCATGACACCGATCGGCAGCCCCTCGGGCGTCCAGTGCAACGGGAGGTTGACCGCGGGCTGGCCGCTGATGTTGCAGAGGGCGGGGAAGGCGGCGAACCGCTTCATCCGCTCGAAGGTCTCCCCGGGGTCCGCCACGTCCTCGAACCAGCCCACCGGCCGGGGTGGCAGGGTCACGGTCGGGGTGAGCACCGCGTCGTACCGGTCGGTGACCAGCAGCCCGATCCGGGTGGCGAGTTGCAGCGCCGACTGGGCCTGGAGGAAGTCGGGGGCCGGGGTGGCGAAGCCCCGCTCCCGCAGCCAGGCGGTCAGCGGCCGCAGCCGGTCCTGCTTGGCCGGCTCCACCGGGTGCATGCAGGAGAACGCGTACCAGAGCGTCACGAACCACGGCACCAGGTCGGGCGTGAACGGCGAGGGGATGTCCACCACCTCGTGCCCGAGCGCCACCAGCTCCGCCGAGGCGTGCTCGTAGGCCGCGAGAACCTCGGGGGCCACCTCTGCGCCGGGGACGGGCGGCTCGGCGTGGCGGGCGATGCGCAGACGGCCGGGGTCACGCCCCACGTAGGCCGTGAACGACCCGAGGCCGGGAGGCGGCGCGTGGTAGAGGTCGCCGGGGTTGTTGTGGGCCATCACGTCGAGCAGGGCCGCGGCGTCGGCCACGGTCCTGCTGATCGGGCCGATGGTCGACAGGCCGGCCAGGTCGGGGATGATCGGGGCGGAGCTGATCCGGCCCCGGGTCGGCTTGATGCCGTACAGCCCGCAGACCGAGGCGGGGATCCGGATCGACCCGGCGCCGTCGCTGCCCTGCGCGGCGGGGGCCAGGCCTGCGGCGACCGCGGCCGCGGCGCCGCCGCTGGATCCGCCGGCCGAGCGGGAGAGGTCCCACGGCGTGCGGGTGGGCGGGGAGACCGAGGTCTCGGTGTAGCACGGCAGACCGAACTCGGGCGTCGCCGTCTTGCCGAGCATGATCGTCCCGGCGTCCCTGAGCCGCTCGACGACGCTGTCGTCCACCGGGGCCACGAAGTCGCCGTAGACGGCGGAGCCGAAGTGGATCGGGACGCCCTTGACGAGGTTGAGATCCTTGATCGGGATCGGCACCCCGAGCAGCGGCGAGGGGTCCTCCCCCGCCAGCACCCGGGCCTCGGCCTTGTGCGCCTGCTCAAGGGCCGTTTCGGGGGTCACGGTCACGTAGGCGCCGACCTGGGGGTCCAGTCGTGCGATGCGGTCGAGGTAGTGCTCGGTGATCTCGACGGGCGAGATCTCCCCGCGACGCACGGCCGTGGCCTGCTCCAGGGCGCTAAGATCGTGTATGTGAGCCACGTCCCGCACAGTAGGCGCAGACGGCCGGGTTATCCAGAGAGAAAAAGAATGGATACCCGCTTTGACGGGTTGTCAAGCAGATGACGGCGGTCACAAAAGTATGAGAAACGCAATACTAGGCACCCTCACGGACGTCAGCTACGGTGAGTGACGTGGATTCCGGTCAGGCACCAGAAGACGGTAACACTACGTCACCAATTTGGGTCAGCGACCGACCGGCCGAGGACAGGCCGACGTCTCGACCCGCCGCACCCGCGTCTACGTACGCACCCGTCGAGCGCGCCTCCCTTCGCGGCCTGCTCGACGACCCCAGGTACGGTCATCTGCGACGGCGCGCCCTGGTCGCGGTCGTCGTGGGAGTGGTAGCGACCATCCTGTTCGCCAGCTGGCGGCTCGGGGTCACCGCCGCGGTGCTGGGCGCGATCGTCGACACGGTGCTGCGAGCCCGCGCCCACTCGACCGTGCCCGCCTGGCGGCGCGCCTCGGTCGCGGAGCGGCGCACCGAGGCCCAGCTCAAGAGGCTGGAGCGGGGTGGTTACCGCACCCTGCACGCCCGCGCGATCCCGGGGAGCGAGGCGCAGATCGACCACCTGGTGGTCGGTCCCACCGGCGTGTACGCCGTCGACTCCGAGAAATGGGACAAGCGCCTGCCCGTCCGCGTCCAGTCGCACCGCAAGCTGTTCCACGGCCCGTTCAACCAGAAGCCCCGCCTCGACGAGGCTCGCTGGGAGGCCTCCCAGGCCGCCCAGCTGATCGGCGAGGCGCTCAGCCGCGAGGTCACGATCATCCCGTCTCTGGCGATCTACGGCCCGGCGATTCCGTGGAAGGTCCTCACGGTCCGCGACGTCGACGTCTTCGACGGCGGTCGTGTCCGTAAATGGATCACCAAGCGGGAACGGTCACTCACCGACGTCGAAATCGACGAGATCTACGACGCCGCCGAGCGGGTTCTGCCCGCGCGCTATCCCGAGTCCTGACCCCCGGCCCGGCCCGTGGCGGGCCGGGCCGCGCGGGGCCCGGCCCGCCCTCTCGCGATGTGGACGGACGTCTTACGCACCGGTCGTTGGCCGTACCATTTGAGGACACGGTTTCGACGATGGGAGCAGCCTCATGCCCGCCCTCAGGTCTCGTACGGTCACTCACGGCAGAAACATGGCCGGAGCCCGGGCCCTGCTCCGGGCGACGGGCGTGGGCGCCGGCGACTTCGGCAAGCCGATCATCGCCGTGGCCAACAGCTTCACCCAGTTCGTCCCCGGACACGTCCATCTCCGCGAGGTCGGCGACGTGGTCGCCGGGGCGATCCGCGAGGCGGGGGCGATCCCGCGCGAGTTCAACACGATCGCGGTGGACGACGGCATCGCGATGGGCCACGGTGGCATGCTCTACTCGCTGCCCAGCCGCGAGCTGATCGCGGACGCGGTCGAGTACATGGTGAACGCGCACTGCGCCGACGCGCTGATCTGCGTCTCCAACTGCGACAAGATCACTCCTGGCATGCTGCTCGCCGCGTTCCGGCTCAACATCCCCACGGTCTTCGTCTCCGGCGGCCCGATGGAGGCCGGCAAGACGCCGGGCCGCAAGCTCGACCTGATCGACCCGATGATCGCCGCCGCCGACGACGGCGTCTCCGACGCCGAGCTGCTGGAGATGGAGGAGAACGCCTGCCCGACCTGCGGTTCGTGCAGCGGGATGTTCACCGCCAACTCGATGAACTGCCTCGCCGAGGCCATCGGCCTGGCGCTGCCGGGCAACGGCACGATCCTCGCCACGCACAAGGCGCGCAAGAAGCTGTTCCAGGACGCCGGGCGGCAGCTGGTGGAGATCACCCGCCGCTACTACGAGGAGGACGACGAGACCGTCCTGCCCCGCGCCATCGCCACCAAGGAGGCGTTCGAGAACGCCATGGCGCTGGACGTGGCGATGGGCGGGTCGACCAACACGATCCTGCACATCCTCGCCGCGGCCCGCGAGGCCCAGGTGGACTTCGGGCTCAAGGAGATCAACGAGATCTCGCTGCGGGTGCCGTGCCTGTGCAAGGTCGCCCCGGCCACCGCGAAGTACCACGTGGAGGACGTCCACCGCGCGGGCGGCATCCCGGCCATCCTCGGCGAGCTCAGCCGGGCCGGCCTGATCCACCGTGACGCCTACACCGTCAACGGTGGAACGATCGGCGACTACGTCGACGCCTGGGACCCGTGCTCGGCCGGCGTGCTGCCCGAGGCGCTGGAGCTCTGGCACGCGGCCCCCGGCAACGTCCGCACCGTCAAGCCCTACTCCCAGGAGGCCCGCTGGGACTCTCTGGACCTCGACCGGTCCGAGGGCTGCGTGCGCGACTCCGAGCACGCCTACACCCGCGACGGCGGCCTGGCCGTCCTCTACGGCAACATCGCCACGGAGGGCTGCATCGTCAAGACCGCCGGGGTCGACGAGTCCATCTGGAGGTTCTCCGGCCCCGCCGTGGTCTTCGAGTCACAGGAGCAGGCGGTCGAGGGCATCCTGAACAACAGGGTCAAGGCCGGAGACGTCGTGGTGATCCGCTACGAGGGGCCGAAGGGCGGGCCCGGCATGCAGGAGATGCTCTACCCGACCTCGTTCCTGAAGGGCAAGGGCCTGGGCAAGGTCTGCGCCCTGGTCACCGACGGCCGTTTCTCCGGCGGCACCAGCGGGCTGTCCATCGGCCACGCCTCCCCCGAGGCCGCCGAGGGCGGCACCATCGCCCTGGTCGAGGAGGGCGACACCGTCGAGATCGACATCCCGGGCCGTTCGATCGAGCTGAAGGTCCCCCAGGCGGAGCTCACCGCGCGACGTGAGCGGCTCCTGGCCGATCTGGGCGGCTACCGGCCGCGCGACCGGGAGCGCCAGGTGAGCGCCGCGCTCCAGGCCTACGCCGCGCTGACCACCTCGGCCTCCACGGGCGCCTCGCGGGATCTGTCCCAGCTCTCCCGCTGACGGTCTCCCCCGCTCCGCCCACCGGCTTCCCTGCCGGGTACGGCCCGCCGCACCCGGCAGGGAAGCGTGCTGTGTCCGACAGGGCGTTCGAAAAATGTCGGTGGCCGTCGATACCATAGGGATATGGCCAACGTCATCAAGCCTTCCGCCAGCCCTTTGACGACCGCCGAGATCGCCGCCCTCGCCCTGTCCCTGGCCCATCTGGGGTCGGGCCCGCAGGCCACCACCGCCCGCAGCGGCCTGCGCCACGCCTTCGAGCACATGGAGCTCGACGACGAGATCATCGCCACCACGCTCACGACCTTGACCGAGCCGATGCCCGGCCCGATCGCCGACCGGGCCAGGACCATCGCCGGCGCCATCACGTCAGGTCTGGTGATCCGCCTGCACTACCAGGACGCCTCCGGCCGGGTCACCGTCCGCGACGTCGATCCGGTGACCTGCATGGTCCACCGCGACTACTGGTATCTCGTGGGAATGTGCCGTCTGCGGGGCGCGATCCGGGCTTTCCGGTTCGACCGGATCGTGGCCGCCGAGCCCACCTTCGTCCCCGCCCGCCCGCATCGGGCCGACAACTTCCTGCCCTTCCAGGGCAGGCGCGCCGCATAGGGCGCCCGCCGCGGTCGTCCGGGCGACCGCCGCGGGCGGCGGATCGGGGGGGGTCGGGGGTCCCGCGAGAGACTAGCCGCAGCAGCCGCCACCACAGCATCCGCCACCGCCACCGGCGGCAGGGCCCGGCGCTCCGGCGCCGGACCCGCCCGTCACGGCGACGGTGGACAGCAGCTTCACGGTGTCGTCGTGCCCCTGCGGGCAGGGCGCGGGATCACCGGACTGCGCCATCGGACGGGAGAGCTCAAAAGTGGACCCGCAGGCACGGCAGCGGAAGTCATAGCGCGGCATGCCATACACATTACTCAGCCGAACGTGGTGGCCGATCACCTGGTAGACGGAGTTGGAGGTGAGGTCGGACGGGCCGGTGAGGAACGGCACCTCGTCCGCCCCGCCCGCACCGTGCCCGCATCGCGTGCCGCCGAGCGGCGTCGGGCTCCGCTCGGAAAGACGTCCGGGCGCCCCTCAGGCGGCGCTCTCCGCGAGATAGGGCGCCCACTGGGGGTCTCCGATGTTGTGCGCGCCGATCAGCCTCCAGTGGACTCCCCGCGGAACCACGGGAGCGACGTCCAGCGTCCATCCCAGCTCCTCCAGCATCCGGTCCGCCTTGCGGTGGTTACACGGCGTGCAGGAGGCCACGCAGTTCTCCCACGTGTGGGGGCCACCCCTCGAACGGGGGATCACGTGGTCGATGGTCTCGGCCCGCTGGCCGCAGTAGGCGCACCGGTAGTCGTCCCGGCGCATCAGCGCGGTGCGCGTCAGCGGGATCCGGGACCGGTAGGGGATGCGGACGTACCGGCGAAGCCTGATCACCGACGGGACGTCGAGCGTGCGGCTCGCCGAGCGGAATACGGCCCCCCGGCCGTCGCGGTGCACGACGTCCGCCTTCTCCCTGAGCACCAGCACGACCGCGCGGTGCAGGGAGAGCGTGGTCAGGGGCTCGTAGGTGGCGTTGAGCAGCAGGACCTGGCGCATCAGCATGCCTTCCCCGCCGCATGACGCGTCATCTGAGGGGGCACGCCGTGGCGTACCCCGGTTGGCGGCCCCTCCTGGGGCCCGGATGCTTCCGTCACGAGGACCTCCGCCGGACGGCCCAGCGGATGGTCACCACGGCACCGTCCTCCACCAAGTTTGGCTTCTGCATCGTCGTTCCCGCCACCCACTAAACGACTGGAGGGACGCCCGGTACGTTTTATGCCCGCATTACCAGTTTTTAACTCCTCCATTCGAAGATCGAGTACGCCACTCGCGCAATGGTTCCGTACCGCCGTCACCAGGTCATAGGGTTCGTGCCATGACTCGACAGCCATACCCGCCCGCCGGCCGTGACGACCTCGTCGAGGAGCTCCACGGTGTCAGCGTCGCCGACCCCTACAGATGGCTGGAAGCCCCCGACGACCCGGCGACCGAGGAGTGGCTGGCCGCGCAGGAGAAGCTGTTCGCCACCGAGATGGGGGCGCTTCCGGAGCGCGACCGGTTCAAGGCGCGGATCGCCGAGCTGCTCAGGTCCGGCTCGATCGGCGCACCGGTCTGGCGGGGGGAGCGACGGCTGTTCATGCGGCGCACTCCGGAGCAGGAGCACGCGGTGCTCTACACCGTCGACCCCGACGGCACCGAGCGCGCGCTACTGGACCCGATGGCGCTGGACCCGACCGGGCTCACCACCCTCGACTCCTGGCAGCCCGACAAGGAGGGCAGGCTGCTCGCCTACCAGGTCTCGGTGGGCGGCGACGAGGAGTCGAGCCTCTATCTGATGGACATCGCCTCCGGCGACCGGATCGAAGGGCCGATCGACCGGTGCCGCTACTCCCCCATCGCCTGGCTCCCCGGCGGGGAGGCGTTCTACTACGTGCGCAGACTGCCCGCCACCGAGGTGCCCGAGGGTGAGGGGCAGTTCCACCGCCGGGTCCACCTGCACCGGGTCGGCACCTCCACCATCGAGGACGTGCTGATCTTCGGGGCCGGGATGGAGAAGACCAACTACTACGGGGTCGCGGTCTCCCGCGACGGGCGCCGGCTGCAGATCTCCGCCTCCCGGGGCACGGCGCCGCGCAACGACCTGTGGGTGGCCGACCTTTCGGCCTCCTCCCCCGAGTCGCCGGAGCTGGTCGTCGTCCAGGAGGAAGTCGACGCCCAGACCGCGCTGCACTTCGGGCGTGACGGGCTGCTCTACGTCTTCACCGACCGCGACGCCCCCCGCGCCCGGATCTGCGTGACCGACCCGGCCACCCCCCAGTTCGAACACTGGCGCGACCTGATCCCGCAGGACCCCGAGGCCGTGCTGACGGACTTCGCCATCCTCGACGACCTGGACCGGCCGGTCATGCTCGTCGGCTGGACCCGTCACGCGATCAGTGAGATCTCCGTCCACGACCTGAGCACCGGCGAGCGGATCGGGCAGGTGCCCACCCCCGGCCTGGGCACGATCGGCGGCATCTCCGAACGCCCCGAGGGCGGCCACGAGGCGTGGTTCGGCTACACCGACAACACCACCCCGCCGACCATCCAGCGCTACGACGCCCGCACCGGTGAGACGACCCTCTGGGCCGCCTCTCCGGGAGCCGTCGAGGTGCCCGCCGTCGACACCGAGCAGATGACCTACCGCTCGGCCGACGGCACCGAGGTCCACATGCTGGTGATCTCCTCCCCCGGCGCCGAGGGGCCGCGCCCCACGATCCTGTACGGTTACGGCGGCTTCGGCCTCTCGATGACCCCCGGCTACTCGGCGTCCATCCTGACCTGGGTGGAGTCGGGCGGCAGCTATGCGATCGCCCAGCTGCGCGGGGGCGGCGAGCAGGGCGAGGAGTGGCACCGGGCCGGGATGCTCGCCCACAAGCAGAACGTCTTCGACGACCTGCACGCGGCGGCCGAGCATCTGATCGCCACCGGCGTCACCACCGCCTCCCGGCTGGCCATCTCCGGCGGCTCCAACGGCGGCCTGCTGGTCGGCGCCGCCCTCACCCAGCGCCCCGACCTGTACGCCGCGGTGGTCTGCTCGGCCCCGCTGCTGGACATGATCCGCTACGAGCTGTTCGGCCTGGGCGCGACCTGGAACGTCGAGTACGGCTCAGCCGAGAAGCCCGACGAGTTCGCCTGGCTGCACGGCTACTCGCCCTACCACCACGTCCGCGAGAACGTGTCCTACCCGGCGACGCTGTTCGCCGTCTTCCAGTCCGACACCCGGGTCCACCCGCTGCACGCCTGGAAGATGTGCGCCGCGCTCCAGTACGCCCAGGAGGCCGACCGGCCGATCCTGCTCCGCAACGAGACCGAGGTCGGCCACGGCGCCCGGGCGATCAGCAAGACCGTCGAGCTCGCCGCCGACCAGCTCACCTTCCTCGCCCACCACACGGGCCTGACCTCCTGACGTCCGCCCCGGCCGGGGCGCCGCCCGCCCCGGCCACGCGCCCCGGAACCGGCGGTTCCGCAGGCGGGGCGTTCCGGTCGGAGGCCCTTCAGCCGGGCGTTCCGGCGCGGGGCCGCCGCGGAGACGGCCGCCGCGGGCCCGGCGAGGACGCGTGGTCAGCGTGGGAAGACGACGGTCTTGTGACCGTCGAGAAGGACGCGCTGCTCGGTGTGCCACCGTACGGCCCGCGCCAGGGCCTGGCACTCGACGTCACGGCCGATGGCCGCCAGGTCCTCCGGGGAGTGGGTGTGGTTGACCCGGGCCACCTCCTGCTCGATGATCGGCCCCTCGTCGAGGTCGGCGGTCACGTAGTGGGCGGTGGCGCCGATCAGCTTCACCCCCCGCGAATGGGCCTGGTGGTACGGCTTGGCCCCCTTGAACGACGGCAGGAACGAGTGGTGAATGTTGATCACGTTCCCGGCCAGCTTGACGCACAGGTCCTCCGACAGCACCTGCATGTAACGGGCGAGCACCACCAGATCGGCCTGATAGTGATCGACCAGGGCCAGGATCTCCGCCTCCTGCCGGGGCCTGGTCTCGGCGGTCACCGGCAGGTGGTGGTAGTCGATGCCGTAGGACTGGGTCAGCGGCCGCAGATCCGGGTGGTTGGCGACCACCCCGACGATCTCGATGTCCAGCAGACCGGAACGTGTCCGGTAGAGCAGGTCGTTGAGGCAGTGACCGAACTTGCTGACCATCACCAGCACACGCGGTTTGACGGCCGTGTCCCGTAGTTTGAGTTCCATGCCGAATTCGGGGGCGAGCGCGGCGAAGGCCTCGCGGAGCTCGGCGCCGGGCAGCGATGAGGCGAACTCCACCCGCATGAAGAACCGTTCGGCGACGGGATCGCCGAACTGCTGGCTCTCGACGATGTTGCATCCCCTCCGGGCCAGGAGGCCGGAGACCGCGGCCACCACCCCGGGGCGGTCCGGGCAGGACAGGGTCAGCACGAACCGGGTGGCGGAGCTCATACGATCTCCTCGCCCGGCCGTTCGGAGCCCGCACCGGGCCTTCTGACTCGCTCGTTCATGCCCTCATCCCCGAAAAGGCCGGATCCACCGCGTCTCACACCGACCTGGGCAGAGTACAGCGCGTCACCCGCCTTCACCCACACGTGTCCCCCACGCGTTCGCGCCGTGCGGCCGCCGTGGTCGCCTCCGGAGCCGGGGAGTGAGCCGTGGATCGTGCCGATGCCGGCGAGACGGGGTTGTCACCCATCATTCACCGGATCTTTGGGTAAGCATGTCCGTATCAGTGCCCCTCTGACGCATCCCAAAGCGCCCGGACGGGGACCCGCAGCCAATTTACCCATGATTCCGTGACCGAACCGGCATTGTTGTTCACCGTTTGTTCATCTGAGATAGGGGGTGTGAGCCTGATTGCCCTAACATCGCTCGCCGGGTTGTTCTCGGTCGTCACCGGGATCAACGACGGCGGTGCCCTACTGGCGACCGGACTGAAAATCCCCAGTATCCGACCGATGATCGGCCTGACCGCCCTGATGACCGCGGTCGCGCTGGTTCCCCTGGTGACCCATCAAGTCGCCGCGACCTTCACCACCCGACTAACGAACCTGGACGTCCCCGGCGGCCGGATCGTCATGACCGTCGCCGTCCTTTCCGCACTCACCGTCGTCACCTTCCTCAGCAACCGGGGACGGCCCACCAGCCTGACCCTGGCCATCGTCGGCGCCCTCACCGGCGCCGGTCTCGGCTGGGGACTGCCCGTCTCAGGCCGCGCCGTACTGTTCGTGCTGGCGGTCGGAGTGGCGGCGCCGTTCGTGGGAGGACTGCTGGCGATCCTGATGAGCCGCCTGCTCATGCTGCTGGCGCGGGGCCGTAGGCTGCGGCAGTGGCACCGCGCCGGGTTCGCCGTGCAGTGCCTGGCCTACGCGGCGAACGACGGTCAGAAGATGCTGGCCATCTTCATGATCGCGCTCGGCTTCGAGGACGCCCCGCTCCCCGTCTGCCTGATCGTGGCGGCCCTGTTCGGCGTCGGTGCCATGTACGGACTGCCCCGGGCCGGCCGCGCCCTCAGCCGGGAGATCATCGCCTCCCGGCCGCTGCACGGCGTGACCGCCGAGTTGTCCAGCGGCACCGCGGTGATCGGCTGCGCCGCGATCGGCGTGCCGGTGAGCATGACACAGACAATCGCCGGTGCCCTGATCGGGGCCGGCGTCGCCGAGAGCACCGCCAAGGTGCGCTGGCATGCCGCAACAAAGATCGTTCTAGCCTGGACGCTGACGCTGCCGGTGAGCGGACTGCTCGCCGCGGCGGCGGCGCTCATCGTACGAGGAGTGATTGCGTGAAACGATTACGACGGGTTCGAGACCTGATAACCGGGCGCATGGACAGTGCGCTCGGTGAGGCGCTGATCGGGCAACTGGAGGCCACCAAGGAGGGGGCCTGGCTGGCCATGGCCATGATCAGCGGAGACACCGGCCGCACCGACGCCCACGTGCGGATGCGCGCCATCGAGCATCGCGGCGACACCGAGCGGGCCCGCCTGATCGAGGAGCTGTCCAGCTCCCTGGTGACGCCGATCGACCGCGAGGACCTGTTCCGCCTCTCCCGCTCGATCGACGACGTGCTGGACTCCCTCCGCGACTTCGTGCGCGAGTCGCACCTCTACCGGGTCGACGACCAGCGGCGCTTCGCCCCCATGCTCGACCAGGCGATCGTCGGCATCGAATCCCTGGAGACCGCGGTCCGCGACCTGGTCTCCCGCCCCTCCGCGGTCACCGTGGACGCGCTGGAGGCCAAGAAGGCCGGTGGGACCCTCCGGCGCATGTACCAGTACGAGATCGCCCGCATCTTCTCCGGGGAGATCAGCACGGAGAACATGAAGGAACGCGAGCTGGTCCGCCGCCTGGAGATCGTCGGCATGGCGATCGGCGAGGCCGCCGACGCCATAGCCGACGGCGCGATGAAACGCTAACGTCCCAGCCGTCCCCCCTTGTCACGCTCCAGACCATTACCCCGCATAACCGCCGCCGGAGGCGCATCGAACGGTCAGCCTCCGGCGGCGGGCCGCCCATCCGCCGGATGATCTCCCCCAGGGCGTGAAATATCCCCCTAGGGGGAAATATCGCTACCCGGGAGGAAGGAATCCACGCCGCGAGGCGGCGCGGGTAGCGATTCATCCTCCGCGGGGGAGAATTCACCACCCAGGCCAACCTTGGGGATAAGTCACCCTGCCGGCACCCGTCGGGCGCCGAGCCCGCTGGCGCCGGCCCGATAATAATGATCTTCTTCGGCGCGCCCGCACGGGAGAGCGAATCCAGGCACGAGAAACACGCGCTCCGGCACTTCACCGGATGGCGATGACCAATAGATCTGGATTTGTTCTAATTTGTCAGAGTAGACATGCCGAAGTCAGATCTTTTTCCCCATAAATCACGATGCATCCGCCACGTTCTTCCCTGCGGATCTCGCGCCAGCCGTACTTGCGGTAGAGCTCGATCGCGGCCGGCTGGTTGAGGGTGGTGTCCCCGCAGAGCCGGGCATACCCCAGCTCGATCGCCCGTTTCTCCAGCTCGGCGGCCATCCGGTCACCGAAGCCACGCCTCTGGAAATCCGGGTGAACCCGCATACGGCACATCTCAGCGGTCTGGTCGTCGACCCGGCGGAGACCGCCCATCGCGACGACCTGCCCTCCGGGAACCTCGCCGACCAGGAACTCCCCCCGGGCGGCGAGATAGACCTCGTGGATCCTCGGGAAGTCGTCCTCGTAGTAGACGCCGTCTCCCGGCGCGAGACCGACCTGGCCGAGGCAGATCCGGTGCAGCGCCGAGACCGACTCCAGGTCGGACCGGCGGTAGCGCCGAAGCCTCATACATCCCCCAGCGTCGGGTCAGCCGACGGCGCGGCGCGCAGTGCCTCCAGATAGACCTTGAGTTCGGGATGGTCGGGAGCCTTGGCCTCCACGGCCTTGGCCACCTCGTGGGCCCGCTGGATGAGGATGTCCGGGCGACACCCCTCCCCCAGGCCGGCGAGGGTGGCCTTGGCGATCGCCAGAGCCTCGTCCACGTCGCCTTCCAGGAGTTTGCACTTGGCACGGTCGAACTTGATGAACGTCGGGTCGAGCCAGTCCGCCGGGCCGTACTTGGTGAGCGCCTGCTCCAAGATGAGGTCGGCCTCCATGGTTTGCCCCAGCTTCACCAGCGCGTCGCCCTGGTGGAAGTAGAGTTGCCGCTCGGTGTAGCCGAAGGTCGGGTCGTCCTGGTCGGCGGCGGTCATCTGGGAGAACGCGGCCCTGGCCCGGGACAGTGCCCGCTTGGCCTGGTCGACCACGTCCTTCTTCCCCGCGCCCGACATCATCGCGAGCGCCCGGGCCTCCACGACGGGGGCCATGGCCTGGGCCGCGCACGGCGTCTGACCGGCCAGGTCGCGGCTCTTCCTGGCGAGGTTGAGCGCCTCGCGCGGATCACCGTAGTAGAGCGGGACCAGCGCCTCCCTGGCGATGACCCAGGCTCTCAGCGCGCGGTCCCCGGTGTCGTCGGCGGCCATCCGGCCGGTCCTGAAGAAGGACCTGGCCATCCTGTGGTCACCGAGATTAATCATGATCATGCCGCTGAGACCGGCGAGCTGGGCCGCCATCCGGCAGAGCCGTTCCTGCAGATCCACCGGCTGGCGCCGCTCCATGGCCTTGCGCACGGCGCTGAACTCCAGCAGCACGTCACAGAGCAGCCGTAACGGCGGTGTGCTCATGTACTGCCGGCCGAAGCCGACGGTACTCTCCTCCCACTGGTCGAGCATCGCGGGTGAGACGGTTGCCGAGACCAGGGTCTCGTCCATCCTCCTGCGGATGTTCTCCACGGATCCGAGCACCTGTCCGTCCAGCGCGACGCCGCTGCCGGCCAGAAGCTGTAAAAGCGTCCTCCGTAACACGTTCTCGTCCTCCTCGCTCCCGCCCGCGGAAGGGTCACCGCCGATCGACTTGGTCGGCAGCTCGCGCGGATCAGGGGAAGTGTCGGGTCTTCCATCCTGGAGATCACCTCGGACCGCACCGGGCATCCGGTGGCCGTGACCACAGATACAGGGGCCGTCGTAGCCGAGGGAGGCCGGTTCCACCCGGTAGGCGGAGCACAGGTAGTGGAGATACTCGGGTCCCGGCCGCTTCAGCCCACTCTCGTAGGCGGACAGCAGCGTCTCCCCGATCCCCGGAGCCGGCTTGCCATCGCGCTCGAACAGCGCCCGAATCTGTTCGATCACGTCGGCGAGGGCGACACCGTGCGCGAGACGATGACCCTTGATGCGCGTGGTCCCGAACTGCGGACCACACGTGTCGTGGATCTCCTCGGCGATCTGGGCCGGACTACGCCCGGCAGCCAGGCCCCTCGCCCGGATTTGCCGCGCTAACTCTGTCTCCTTGTGCTGCCTGCCGGACATACCGGCCCCTCTCTTGTGGCCAGCTGGGCTGGTTGGCACACCGATCCCGACCGGTCCTCTCCCCGTTGGCCCGGTGCGATTCAGGATCGCACCGCGCCTAGGGAGAATAATGGACCACAGTTGGCTTATTCGGAACGCACGAATTAAGCCATCGGCTAAGGATCGTCCTCCAACGGACTGCTTCTTTCAACCTACTTGGGACAAGGCATACCCCAATCACGATGAGCCGCCGTTGACCCATCGCGCCCGGTGAGTCATGTTTGGCCAACCAGCACCGATTCGCGTAACCGAGCGAACACGGTTCGGCACGAGATCGGCCAAGACCAGGAGGAGGGACGAGTTGGGGGAAGACAACTTCGGGCACCTGGAGCGGTTGGTGTCGGAGCTCGACGCCCGAGGTTTGCACGCCCGGGTGGTGCGGACCCAGTCGGGCCGCGCCTTCGTCCGTGTGATCAACCCGAACGCGACCAGCCTGGCGGAGAACGTCACCTGCCGGGCGCAGACCGCTCCCAGCCACCGCGACTGGTACTACTGGTGGTCTTGGGGAGAGCGTATGCACACGGTAAGCGACCCCGCAGGGGCGGCGACCAAGGTCGCCCGCGTGCTCGCCGCGGTGGGGGAGTAACAGGGTGAACGGTGGCCCGGACGGGGTCGCAGCCATCCGGGCCACCGCGCCTACCGCGGTCACAAGGCCGGCGGGGTGACCGGTGCGGAGCGTCCTCCTGGACGCTGGGCACCCCGCCGGCTCCGGAGGCGGGACGGCATGTCCAGACCACCGGAGCCCCCGGCAACGCGGCACAGAGACGACAAACAGACTACCGTCCGGGATTTTCCGGACGGTGATCGGAGGGATCCCCCTGGAAACGGCACGGGACACGCTTCCGGGTGCGTGCCCCGTCCGAGCCGCCCGTCACCGGAGCTTCCGGACCCGCCCCCCGCGGCCCCGGATCCGGACGCTCCCGTCTTCCCCGGCGTGATGTGACGGCGGCCGGTTCGGTCGGCAATATAGGTAGGTCGCCTGGCTTACCCCTTTACTCGCCGAACCGATCCGGGAGGATCCACTCCGTGTTACCGCCCGTTCCCGCACCTACTCCCACACCTCTCCCCTCCCCTCTGCCTTCGGTCATCCCCGACTGGCTGGATCTCAACGCCATGGCGAACGGGTCGTGCGGGCCCAATGGTGGGGTAATCTGCGAGCTCGTGCAGACCGTTCTGCCCGCAACCTGGGCCCCCATCGTCGCCGGGCTGATCGCCGGGCTGATCGCGGTCGTGCTGATCACGGTCGTCGCGCTGGTTCTCCGCAACATGTCCCACCGGCTGATCGGCCGGGTTGTGCAGCGTGCCTCCTCCGACCGCCCCTCCCTGGCCGGGCGGCTGCGCGGCAAGGAGGCGACGCCCCTCGACGGTCTCGACGCCATCGTGGCCGAACGGCGCAGGCAACGGGCCGAGACCATGGGCTCCGTACTCAAGCACATCGCCTCGATCATCATTCTGGGCACGGCGGCCCTGACCATCCTCGAACGACTCTCCGTCCCGATCGCCCCCCTGCTGACCAGCGTCGGCATCCTGGGCGTGGCGATCGGTTTCGGCTCCCAGGAGCTCGTCAAGGACTTCATCGCGGGCATGTTCATGCTCCTGGAGGACCAGTACGGCGTGGGCGACGTGATCGACGTCGGCGCGACGGTCGGCGCCGCCGCCACGGTCGGCACCGTCGAGGCCGTCACCCTGCGCATCACCAGGCTGCGCGACGCCGACGGCCGGGTCTGGTACGTCCGCAACGGCACCATCACCCGGGTCGGCAACGAGTCCCAGGGCTGGTCCCGCGCCACGGTGGACGTGCCGGTCGCCTACACCGCCGACATCCCGGCGGTCCGCGACCTGCTCAAGGAGGTCGCGGACGAGCTGTGGAAGGACGCCGCCTTCCGTGACTCCGTCATCGTCGAGGAGCCGCAGGTCTGGGGCATCGAACAGATCTCCGACACGGCCGTCGTCTTCCGGGTGAGCGCCAAGACGATCCCCTCCCGGCAGGCCGAGGTCGGCCGTGAGCTGCGCGTCCGCGTCAAGTCCGCCCTGGATCGGGCCGCCATCCCGATCGCCGCCTGACGTCACTTAGGCTTGGGGGCGTGTCCGCTATCCCCGAGGAACCCCAGTCCTTCCATGACGCCGTCGGCGGCGAGGAGACCTTCCGGCGTCTCGTCCACCGCTTCTACCAGGGCGTCGTGGAAGACCCGCTGCTCTGGCCGCTCTACCCCGAGGACGACCTCGACGGGGCCGAAGACCGGCTGGCCCTCTTCCTGATCCAGTACTGGGGCGGCCCGAACACCTACAGCCGGCAGCGAGGGCACCCTCGGCTGCGGATGCGGCACAGCCCGTTCGTGATCGGCCCGGTCGAGCGCGACGCGTGGCTGAGGCACATGCACGACGCCGTGGTCGCGCTGGAGCTCCCCGAGGAGCACCAGAAGCGTCTGTGGGACTACCTCGTCTACGCGGCGCACAGCATGGTCAACGCCCCCGGCGCGTAAAACCCGCCGGGCCAGGGCGATCGAAGCGCGTGGAAACCCTGGCCGCGCGTCCCGTCGTCCACGGAATCCACGTTCGCGGCCCCGCCGACGCCTCGGGAGACGGCGTCGGCGATCTGGCCGGCATCCGGCAGCTCCTGCCGTCAGGTGGGGCCGACCGGCGGAGGTTCACCGGCAGCGGATCGGAGATCCCCTCCGAGACCGCCGGCCCCTCTCCGGGCTCCGGAGAAGGCCAAGCCCCCTCACCCCGGCCATCCGGTCACCCGTCTGCCTGGTAGCGGCCCAGGTAGCCGAGTTCGTGCCGGTCCAGCCGACGCGGGGCCGCCTTCTCCACGTCGTAGGCGACGATCACCGAACGAGCCTGGACGAAGATCTCCTCGTCGTCACGGATCTCGTGGTTGAGGGTGAACCGGACCGGGCGGACCTCGGTCACCCACGACTCCACCCGGACCGGATCGGCGCGGAAGGTGAGGGGACGCCGGTAGTCGATCTCGTGCCTGGCCACCACGAGCCCCTGAAAGGGGGTCTCCCCCTCCCGATAGGGATCGATGTGGAAGATCTCCAGGCGCGCGTCCTCAAGGTAGTCGAAGAATCTGACGTTGTTGACGTGGCCCAGCGAGTCGACGTCGGCGAACCTGACGGCCCGGGGGAACACGTGCCTGCGGATACTGCTCACGGCGTCGGCCACGCTCTGTCCAAACACACGAGAAAGGTAGCGAGCCTCCGGCGCCCGCCGGTACGGCGGGGCTGCCGGAGGCCGTTGACGACTCGGTCGGCTGACGACTCGGCTCAGTCGCGGGTGAGCTTGCGGTAGGTGACCCGGTGCGGGCGGGCCGCGTCGGCCCCCAGCCGCTCGACCTTGTTCTTCTCGTAGTCGGCGAAGTTGCCCTCGAACCAGAACCAGTTCGAGTCTTCCTCCCAGGCGAGGATGTGAGTGGCGATGCGGTCGAGGAACCACCGGTCGTGCGAGGTGATGACCGCGCAGCCCGGGAAGTCCAGCAGGGCGTTCTCCAGGCTGGAGAGCGTCTCGGTGTCGAGGTCGTTGGTGGGCTCGTCGAGCAGCAGCACGTTGCCGCCCTGCTTCAGGGTCAGCGCCAGGTTGAGCCGGTTGCGCTCGCCTCCGGACAGGACGCCGGCCTTCTTCTGCTGGTCCGGGCCCTTGAAGCCGAAGGCGGCGATGTAGGCTCGCGACGGCATCTCGACCTGGCCGACCTTGATGTAGTCGAG
Organism: Streptosporangium sp. NPDC006007; assembly: GCF_040614315.1. NCBI lineage: Bacteria > Bacillati > Actinomycetota > Actinomycetes > Streptosporangiales > Streptosporangiaceae > Streptosporangium > Streptosporangium sp. NPDC006007. The sequence goes on from NZ_JBEXUG010000031.1 coordinate 55,113, forward strand.
CCCGTCGGAGACGACCTCCCAGACGTTCTTGGCCGGGTCGATGCCGCCCCGGCTCTGGTCCGCGTAGGAGATCTTGACGGTGTCGCCGACGACGATCCGCCCGTCGTCCGGGGCCTCGCTCCCGGTGATCATCCGGAACAGCGTGGTCTTGCCGACGCCGTTCGGGCCGATGACGCCGACGATGCCGTTACGCGGCAGGTCGAACGAGAGGTCGTCCATGAGGAGACGGTCCTCGAAGCCCTTGGTGAGCTTCTCGGCCCGGATGACCGTGGTGCCCAGACGCGGGCCCGGCGGGATCTGGATCTCCTCGAAGTCCAGCTTGCGGTGCTTGTCGGCCTCGGCGGCCATCTCCTCATAGCGCTGGAGACGGGCACGGCTCTTGGTCTGGCGGGCCCTGGCGTTGGAGCGGACCCACTCCAGCTCCTCCTCCAGGCGCTTCTTACGCTTGGCGTCCTTCTGGCCCTCAAGCTTGAGCCGGGCCGCCTTGGCCTCCAGGTAGGTGGAGTAGTTGCCCTCGTAGGGGTGGCAGCGGCCGCGGTCCAGCTCCAGGATCCAGTTGGCCACGTTGTCCAGGAAGTAACGGTCGTGGGTGACGGCCAGAACGGTCCCGGGGTATTTCTCCAGGTGTGACTCCAGCCACTGCACGCTCTCGGCGTCGAGGTGGTTGGTGGGCTCGTCGAGCAGGAGAAGGTCGGGCTGTTCGAGCAGCAGCTTGCAGAGCGCGACCCGGCGCCGCTCACCACCGGAGAGGAGCGTGACGTCGGCGTCCGGCGGAGGACAGCGGAGGGCGTCCATCGCCTGCTCCAGCTGGCTGTCGAGATCCCACCCGTTGCGGTGGTCAAGCGCGTCCTGCAGCTTGCCCATCTCGTTGAGCAGCTCGTCGCTGTAGTCGGTGGCCATCAGCTCGGCGATCTCGTTGAATCGGTCGAGCATGCCCTTGGTCTCGGCGACGCCCTCTTCGACGTTGCCCAGCACGGTCTTGGACTCGTTGAGGGGGGGCTCCTGCTGGAGCATGCCGACGGTGAAGCCGGGCATGAGCCGGGCATCGCCGTTGGACGGCTGCTCCAGACCCGCCATCATCCTCAGCAGCGTCGACTTTCCGGTGCCGTTGGGACCCAGAACGCCGATTTTCGCGCCCGGCAGGAACGACAGCGTCACATCGTCAAGGACGACCTTGTCACCATGCGCTTTGCGCACGCGCTGCATTGTGTAGATGTACTCCGGCATGCCTTCTAGCTTAGGCCCTGCTGGGCTTAGCTAGGGGCGGCCTCGGGGCCGGGCCGTCTGGCGGGGGGAACGGCGGTGGCGGGCAGGCAGATCCGGTCGCGGCCGAGCTCCTTGGCCCGGTAGAGGGCCAGGTCCGCAGCAGCGAGCAACTCGATCAGGTCGTCACCGTGCATGCTCATGATCGCGACACCCACGGAGATCGTCACAGTGATCATGTTGTCGTCCGCCGGGACGGCCATCCGCCCGATACGTGAGCGCAGCCGCTCGGCGACCCTGCGCGCCTCGGTCACGTCGGCCCGGGGCAGCAGGACGACGAACTCCTCACCGCCGAAGCGGCCGACCACGTCGTAGTCGCGCAGCTGGCCTCGGATGGTGTTTGCCACCCCGACCAGGACCTGGTCGCCGACCAGGTGACCGTAGGTGTCGTTGACCCGTTTGAAGTGGTCGATGTCGACGATCAGCAGGGCGAGGGTCTCACCCGTACGGCGGGCCCGGACGATCTCGGTGTCCGCCTCACGATGCCAGGCCGCGGCGTTGAGCAGGCCGGTCTTGGCGTCGGTACGGGCCGCCGCCTGCAGCTGGGCGTGGAGCAGGCTGCGCTGGAGCAGCACCACCGGAGGCAGGGCGAGCACCAGCAGGGCCAGGTTCAGCCCGCAGGCGATGGCGACGATAACGCCCAGGCAGAGCTCGACCACGTCGAGCAGCAGACTCTCGCGGTTCCACAGCACGTCCCGCCAGCGGCTGTCGGGGGCGGCGGTGTGCGCCGCGATGGCGATCAGCGCGGTGTTGAGCACGGTGAACAGGACGGCGCAGCCGATGGCGACGAGGATCGGCTCGCCGGTCCCCGCGGGGAGAACGGTCAGGTCGCCGACAAGGGCGTGGAAGAGCACCGAGGCCGCACAACCGGCCAGGCCGATCGCCGCCGAGCTGAAGACCCTCCGGTAGACGACCGTCTCACGCACCCGTTTCTGCAGCAGGATCTGGAGCGGAATGGGTGCGAGAAGCGCGTAGACCGGCGGCAGCAGCAGCGCGGCGGGCAGCCACCAGGCGGACAGCAGGTCTCGGGAGACACCGGCGGGCATGCCGAGCCTGCGGGTCGCCTCGATGCAGACGGCGCCGCAGGCCATCAGCGCGACGAAGGTGAGCAGATCATGCCAGTGGAAATCGCTGGATGCAGCGAAAAATCCGATTGCGACCAGATCCAGGGCAACGATGCCGCAAAGATAGACAACCAGCGGACGGCGCTGTCCAAGGATGGGCCACCGATCGGCCAAGGTCGTCACGGTCTCGCGTGATTTGACCGAGGTGTGACTGGGTGCCGCCATGTCGTCCCCTTCTCCGACTAACGATGTGTAACACGATAGTTGCGGAGTGTGCGCCGCGCGATGGGAACCGCTACCTTGACGGAGTGGGTCCACTCATCTGGTGGCTCACTGTTGCAAATCGCTCTCCCGGAGAGCGGACCATGTGGGAAAGGAGCAGCCATGCTGCGGGGCGTGACCTGGACCTAGGCCCTGTCCCGTAGACCTTTCTGCCTGCGATCTTCCACCTACCGCGCCCGCCCAGGCCTCGCCGTATGGCGTTGCCACCCCAACCTGCGAAAACACTCCGCAAACTTCGCGTTCGCCATGGTGTTCCGGGGATGTCCCGGCCGCCGCAGCACACTGCGGCTTCCCACCGGGGCGGGCGACGCGCCATCGGGCCGATCGGCAGGACAGGCAAGGTCTGCGGGACAGGACCTAACGGATGCTCTGGGCATCTGAAAAGGGCAAGTCCATCGGCCCGTCCCCTCGGTGCCGCCGTGCTCTTCCGGCGGGGCACCGGCCAGGCTTGGCCGATGCCCCCTCCCCTCCCCTTTCAGGTCCCTTCCGCCTTCCCGCCGGCCCCTCCCGTTTCATGCTCTCGTTTCAGCCCCTCCGGCACGTCCCTCCCCGCACATCCTTTTTCGACGCGCTCCCCTCTTCCGGCGCCTTCCGGCATCCTCCTCTCCCACACCCTCCGGTCGTCCGCCGCCCCTCCCCCTAACGCCTCCCAGCCCGTTTTTCCGGTCCCGGCAGGCCCTCCTCCTTGGCTTCATCGGGCGCGAAGACGCGACGGATGTGCCCGAGAGCACCCATCCGCGTGGATCCCGCGCCTCGGATCGTCCAAGGTCGCCTCAGGCCACCGCCCGCACCTCGGCAGGCCACGGCGTCTCGTCCTCCGCCTCCGCCTCCCCCGCGTGCTCCCCCTCCTCCACCGGCTCTCTGTTCTCCCCGTCTCCCTTGGCCCTCCCTGCCTCCCCGATCGGAGCGGGGGCCGGCGGAGAGGTCTCGGCGGAGGTCACGCCCCCCATGGCCCAGTCATGTGTCCCCCGGTCGAGCTCGGTCCGCTGGTCGCGCCCCAGCATCGGGACCGTCCCGCCCCGCTGCGGCTTGCTGAAGCTTCCCAGGCCCCAGCGCAGGTCGTGCCCGAGCGAGTTGGCCTCCACCTCGGGCATGAAACGGCGCTCCCCCTCGTGGGTGAACTCACGGATCCGCAGCCGCCCCTGCACGACAACCGGCTGACCCACGCGGACCGACTGGGCGACGTTGTCCGCGAGCCCCCGGAAACAGCGGACGCCGAAGTAGGTCGTCTCACCGTTACACCACTGCTGGGCCGCCCGGTCGAAGTAACGGCTTGTCGAGGCGACCTTGAGCGAGGTGACGCGCGAACCGTCGGGGAAGGTGTGCTGGCGCGGCGGAGCGGCGACGTTACCGGTCAGCGTGACATGGATGTCGTTCATCGTGGCCTCCCATGAGAGCGGGCGGAGTGCCCGGCTGTGGAGGACAGAGTGGCCCGTGCCACCTCGGGCACGGGCCACCGAACGACGCTCTGTGGATTACCGCGCGCTCGCGCGGCGGAGCTGTGGACAAGCGCGGGATCAGCCCCGCACACCCCGCAGCGCGGAGTAGAACTCGTTGTATCTCGCCAGCTCGTGCTCCACCGGCTCGATCACCGCTCGCGACGCCACCCCCGCCACCCTGCGGCGCATCTCCCGTTCGAGCCGGTCGCGCTCGTTGCCCGCACCGAGCATGACGAGGTTACGGCCGGCCACCGCGGTGAGCAGGCCGAGCCCCAGAACGGAGAGGATCATCAGCCCCAGCCAGGGCAGCGACGCCGCGTCGGCGAACACCGCCAGGCCCGCCGGCGGCCTCCCCGCGCCGAACACACCGTAGGCGAGAGCCGTACCGAACCAGGCGATCCCCGCCAGGAAGAACAGGACCAGCAGGTACTGCCAGACCAGGAGCAGCCGCCACCAGCCGGGAACCCGGTCCAGCCTCGGCGCGACCTCCGACAGCTCCGCGGAGAGAACCTGGGGCAGCTGGGCCGCGTGCGAGCGGGCGGCGTCCCTGATCCCGGTCTGCCACGCCTCGTGCATCCCGGCGGTGAGGCCGTCGGACAGGGCCCGCACCGCGTTGTCCACCTCGGCGGCCTGCGCGCTGACCGAACCGCCGGTGAGGCCGCGGATCTCGTCCCTGAGGTCGCCGAGGCGCAGGCTGTTGAGCGGATCGGGGCGGAGCCTGGCCAGCCAGCGGGTGTACGGCCAGCCGACCCACTCGATGGAGCGCACGCCGTACACGTTCTCCATGGCCTCACCGACGGCGGGCACACCGACCGCGTCGCAGAGCGCGTCGGTGAGACCGATCCGGCGGGCGTCGTCGATGGAGGAGGGGGGCGCCGGAGTCCCGTCGGCGGGCTCGATCTTCGTCAGGCGGAGCGCGAGCCGGTCGAGGTCGGCCGTCAGCCGCTGGACCGCGGCCCTGCGCCTGGCCACGGTCTCGGCCAGGACGGACTTGAGGTCGTCCACCCCCTCCCCGGTGATCGCGGTGGTGGTGACGATGACGGGGTTGTCGACACCCTCGCGGCGGAGCAGCCCGTCCAGGTCGGCGACGCACTCGGCCAGTTCCTCCGAGGTCAGCCGGTCGGCCTGGTTGAGCACGAAGATCGTCACTGCCTCGCTTCCGGCCAGCTCGGTCACGTAGCGCCGGTGGGTGGAGGCGTCGGCGTACTTCTGCGGGTCGAGCACCCAGACGACGAGATCGGCGACCTGGATCAGCCGGTCGGCCTCGGTGTCGGTGAGCGCCCGGATGGAGTCGTGGTCGGGCAGGTCGAGCAGGATCAGCCCGTGCAGCCGGCTCTCGCCCTTGTCCAGGGCGCTGGCCCTGGCGAAACGGTGCCGCCACTGGATCTGCAGCCAGTCGAGCAGCGGGCCCGCACCCTCCAGGCCCCAGACACAGGCGTGGGTGCGCGCCGTGGTCGGGCGGCGGACCCCGGTCGGCGACAGCTCAAGGCCGGAGACCGAGTTGAACAGCGTGGACTTGCCGCTGCCCGTACCGCCGGCGAGCGCGACCACGGTGTGGTCGGCGGAGAGCTTGAGCCTGTCACCGGCGCGGAGCAGCAGTTGCCCGGACTCGGTGAGCAACATGGGGTCGACCCTGCCCGGTCCCAGCTCCACGATCCGTGCCAGCGCGGTGAGCCTGCCGTCAAGACCTTGGCGAGTCTGGGTGGTGCCAACACTCATCGGGCGACCTCAAGGTTGTACGTTGCCTGGTAGAGGCGGGTGGCGGCGGATTCGTCGGGGATGCCCGCGCCGTCGAGGGCCTGGACGTAACGTGACGTCTCATCGTCGAACAGCGTGGCGATCCGGGCACGCAGATCACTGCGGGCCCTGGCCCCGATGGTGCGCAGCGACTCGGCGCCCAGCAGCGCGTGCACCAGCCGCTGCGGCAGCCCGCCGGTGCCGGGGCCCTTCGCCTCGGTGGAACCGTAGCCGAGCAGCCCCACCACGAAGATCAGCGCCAGTGACTCGACGTCGAACGAGACGAGCCTCGCCACCGACCGCTTGGTCACGCCCTCGGTGCGGATCAGCTCGATGATGTGGTCCTGCCAGCCGCCCACGGCCCGGCTCGTCCTGCGCAGCAGGTCGTCGGAGGCACGGCCCAGGCCCGCGGTGGCGGCCAGGGACTCCCCACCGGGACGGTGCAGCCAGCGCGAGACCGCCTCCTCGGCGGCACGCTCCGCCGCGGAGACGACGACGGACTCCAGCCCGGCCCGGAGCGCCGACTTCAGCGCGCTGAGCCGCTCGGGGGCCTGGTGGCTCGCCTTCCCGGCGAACCGGCCCGGCTTACGCAGGTGCAGGGCCCGCATGAGGTCACCCGCCCCCGCGAAGTCCTGCCAGCGCGCGAGCACCTCACCGTGCAACAGCGAGCCGTTCCTGGTCGCCTCCTCGATCTCGGCGAGCGCGGTGGCGTAGGCGGTGTCCACATCACCACGGAGATCGCTTCTGAACGCCACCTGGACCTCCAGCTGCCTGGCCAGGGCCGGAACCCGGGTGCGGAAGCTGTCCAGCGTCCCCGACAGGGTCTCCTGTACGGCCTGCGCCCGACGCTGATCGTCCACCGACAGCTCGGTCAGCCAGAGCCGGAGCTCGGTGACCTCGTGGTCGGGGAGCATGCCGTCGGTCACCCTGCTCTCGTTGACGACGAACCGGTCGACCTCTCCGAGGCCGTACTCGGCGAGCATTCTGAAGAAGTGCTTGGTGACCACCTCGCGGGATCTCGGCGGCACCCGGGACAGCACGATGGCCAGCCGGGCCCCGCGCTCCTTGGCGAGGCGGAGCAGCCGCCAGGCGGGGGCGTCGGCGTAGCGGGCCGCGGTGGTGACGAAGATCCACAGGTCTGCCGCGTCGAGCATGCGGTGGGCGATCTCGTGGTGCTCCTCGACGACCGAGTCGATGTCGGGGGTGTCGAGCAGCGCCACCCCCGGCGGGAGCCGTTCGGTGGAGACCAGCACGACGCTGCCGGGCTCCACCTTGGAGCCGGGCGCCTCCCGCCGCCGGAGGCTGCCCAGCAGGTCCCCCTCGGCGAACCATTCATGATCGTCGGGATGACAGGCGAGGACCGGGGTGCCGGTGGTCGGACGCCGCACACCGGTGGCGCTGACCGTGGCGTTGGCCAGGGTGTTGAGGAGCGTGGACTTGCCCGCACCGGTGGAACCCGCGACGACCACGAGCGCCGGCGCGACGCTCATGTGGACCCGTGGGATCACGTAGTCGTCGAGCTGGGCCAGGATCTCGCTCTGGGCCCGCCTGGCCTCCTGGGCACCGGGAAGGTCCAAGCCGAAGCCGAGGTCGGTGACGCTGTCGCGCAGGGAGGCGAGCGCGTTGGTCAGGGCCTCGGAGACCGCCTCGGGCAGCGGCACCTCCCGTACCCGGTCGATCCCCGCCCCCTCGGCCCCGCCGCCCCACTCCTCGCCGCCCTGCTCGCCGTCACCGTGCTCATCGGCGTCGAGTCCGTCGCCGTCCCCGGCAAGGACGGCGATCTCGTCCGAACCCGCATCCGTGTCTCCGGCGGAGACGTCATCTCCGTGGGAGACGTCATCTCGACCGGAGAGGCCGGGGACGCCGGGGACGCCGTCGGACATGTCGCCGGGGGCATCGGGAATGGCCCCGGGGGCGTCAGGAACGTCGTCGGGGGTGGCGCCGGAGGCGTCGCCGCCGGGACCGCCGCCCTCCGTCTCCCCTGGGGTCTCGGCCGTACCGGGCTCTCCTGGGGCCTCGGCCGTACCGGGGCCCGTGGAGAGACCGGTCGCGATCTCGGCGTCCTCGCCGGCACCCGCACGTGTCTCCGCAGAGGCCGGCCCGTCGACGGGGGCGGGGGAACCGGCCCCCTCGGGAGCGCCGGTTTCCCGAGGAGTGGTTTCCCGAGGAGTGGTTTCCTGGGCAACGGTTTCCTGAGGGGCGTCGCCCCCCTGAGGGGCCGAGTCCTCCCGGGAGGCGGCCGCCCTCCGAGAGGCGGCGGGCGCCTGGAAAGCGGCGGCTTCCCCGTCCTTGGACGACGAGGTGGAGGCGTCCTTGCCCTGAGCGGCAGCCGCCACCTCGTTCACCGACGAAATGGCCGCCTCGGCCGCCGCGCGGAAGGCCGCGAAGGCGTCGTCCGCCGGCGGAGACCCGGCGTCCTCCCCGCGGGGAACAGCGGCTCCCCCGCGTACCGGCTCGGCAACTGCTCTCAGGGGAGGGGGGGCACCTCCACCGGCCTGGGAAGGAACGGTCCTGTCCGCCTGGGCGGGGGTGACACTCCGGCCGATGTGGGCGCCGTCTCCCGAGGAGACCGTGGCCCCCTTACCGCCGGCAGTCCCGGCCTTGCCCGCGGACCCGGCCCCGGCGGACCCGCCCCCGGCAGGCCCGGTGGGGCCCTTACGAGAAGCGGCCCCGTCTCCGAGCGCGGAGGGGGTGGCGCCTCGCTCCTGGGAGGCGGTGCCTCTTCCGCCCTCGGATCGCGCGGCGTCACCTCCGCCGGAGGGGACGGCGACGTCCTTCCGCTGAGCGGCAGCCGCCACCTCGTTCACCGACGAAATGGCCGCCGCGGCCGCCGCGCGGAAGGCCGCGAAGGCGTCGTCCTCCTGTGGAGGGGCGGTGTCTTTGGCGTCGCCGGTCTCCTGCCTCTTGGGCGCGGGCGGCGAGGGGGTGGCGCGAGGGGGTGCCGTGTCATCGGGACGGATCGCACGGAAGGTGACCGTCTGCTCGCCGAGGGACTCGGCGTCGTCCGGCGCGGTGTCATCCGGCGGATCCTGGGGGGCGCCGGCGAGGCTGGAGTCGCGCTCGCTCGAATGAGTGGGTCTGTTGGCAGCCGATTTCACGGTACCCGCTCCGCTCGAACCATCTCGACCTCCTGGCCGACCTTCACGACATCGCCGACGATCACGATCGCAGGTGGCCGAATCCCAGCCGCGGTCACGCGCTCAGCTACGGTGGACAACGTAGCGTGAAGAGCTCGTTGGGTGGGAAGAGTACCGTCCTGTACCACCATTACGGGAGTTTCCGGCGAACGTCCCTCTTGTATAAGTGTTTTGGCAATCGGCTGGATTCGTTCGACCGCCATCATGAGGACCAGTGTTCCGGCGGATCTCGCCAGGTTCGACCAGTCGACGGTGGACCGGGGGTCGCCGGGCGGGACGTGCACCGAGATCACATGGAACTCCTGGCTGACGCCGCGGTGGGTCACCGGCACGTTGGCCGCGGCGGGCACGGCGACCGGGCTGGTGATGCCGGGGACCACGACGACCGGGATGCCGGCACGGGCACAGGCCAGCATCTCCTCTCCGCCCCGGCCGAAGACGAAGGGGTCGCCCCCCTTGAGCCGGACCACGAACCTGCCCTGCCTCGCATGCTCGATCAACAGCTCGTTGATCCTCTCCTGGGCCAGGTAGCGACCATAAGGGATCTTCGCGGCATCGATCAGCTCGACGTCCGGAGAGAGCTCGTCAAGCAGCGCCTGCGGGGCGAGGCGGTCGGCGACGACCACGTCGGCCTGGGCGAGCAGTTGCCGCCCCCGGACCGTGATCAGGCCGGGATCGCCGGGGCCACCGCCGACCAGCGCGACACCGACCGGTTTGGTGCGGTTCCGCCGGGCGTCGACCGTACCGTCGCGGAGCGCCTCCACGACGGCGTCCCGAATCCCGGCGGCCCGTCGGGGGTCGCCCCCGGCGGTGATCGCCACACCGATCTCACCCACTCTTCCGCCGGCGGGGGTCCAGGCGGCCGAGGCGTCCTTGTCGTCGGCCCGCACGCACCAGATCCGCTTGGCCTCGGCCTCCGCGGCGACTGCGGTGTTCACCGCGCGGTCGTCGGTGCACGCCTGGACGAGCCAGGCCCCGTCGACGTCACCGACCTGGTACGGCCTGGCCTCCCAGACCACCCGGCCGGTCGCGATGAGATCGTCGAGGGCGTGCGTGACACTCGTCGAGACGATGGTGACCAGGGCTCCGGCCTCCAGCAGCGCCGGGACCCGTCTCTGAGCGACGCGCCCACCCCCCACGACGAGCACCCGCCGCCCGGAGAGACGCAGACCGAGCAGGTAGGGCGACATGGTGACAGATCTCCCGTTCGCACTGGATTGTGAGCATGGCGTGTTAGGAGGTAAACCTACCGGCTAATACTCCGTCGTTCGTTGCTCCCGTGTTAACAACGCGCCAAGGACACCGGCCTCGGCGCACCCGCTGGGCCTAGGCCTTCCGCAGGTCAGCCCTCTTTGTCGGTGACCCCGGCGGAGTCGAAGGTCGCCACCTCGTGCATGACCCTGACGGCCGCGCAGACCAGCGGGTGAGCGAGCAGCCCCCCGGTGCCCTCGCCGAGCCGGAGTTCCAGCTCGACCAGGGGACGCAGGCCGAGGTGACCGAGCGCGACGGCGTGGCCGGGTTCGGCGGAACGGTGACCGGCCACGCAGTGGTCGACCACGTCGGGCGCCAGTGCCGCCGCGGCGAGCGCGGCCGATCCCGCGATGACCCCGTCGAGGATGACCGGCACCCGCAGGGCCGCCCCGCCCAGAATGAACCCGGCGATCGCCGCGTGTTCCAGGCCGCCGACCGCGGCCAGCGTGCCCAGCGCCGAAGGCGCGCAACCGTCCGCCCCCGGCTCACCGCTCTCCCCCGGCCGCAGGCCGTTGACCCGCAGCGCCCGCCTGACCACCTCGACCTTGCGGGCCAGGGTCTCGTCGTCGGCCCCGGTCCCCCTGCCGGTCACGACGGCCGCGTCCTGCCCGGTGAACGCGCAGATCAGAGCGGCCGAGGCGGTGGTGTTGGCGATGCCCATGTCCCCGGTGATCAGGCAGCGGGCTCCCCGGTCCACCAGGTCGCGGGCGGTCGCGATCCCCGCCTCCAGCGCGGCGACCGCCTGCCCGGCGGTCATCGCCGGGCCCAGGGACAGGTCGGCCGTGCCGTAGGCGACCTTGCTGATCGTCAGGCCCGGCGCGGGGGCGAGGTCGGCGGCCACCCCGACGTCCACGACCGTCACCGAGGCGTCGACCTGGGCCGCGAAGGCGTTGGCCACCGCACCGCCCGCGAGGAAGTTCCCGACCATCTGCGGGGTGACCTCCTGCGGCCACGGGCTGACCCCCTGGGCGTGGACGCCGTGGTCGGCCGCGAAGATCGCCAGAGCCGCCGGGACCGGGAGCGGCGGCGGGCTGACCGAGGCGGCCCCCGCCAGCCGTACCGCCACCTCCTCCAGCACGCCCAGCGCACCCCTGGGCTTGGTCAGGCTGTCCTGGTGGGCCCGCGCCTCGGCGAGGGCCGCCGGGTCGGCGGGCCGGATCGCGGCGACGGTCTGCTCAAGGATGGTCATGCCCATCAGTCTCCCGTGAAACCCCTGAAACGGTCATGTCATCCAGCACTCGAAACCATCCGGAGCGCTCATAGCGGTCATGCCGCAGCCCGGGTCACCGCGTCCGGGAGGATCACCAGACGACGCCGCTGAGCGCCTCCTCGTAGCGCTCGACGACCACATCCGCCAGCCCCTCGCAGTCACCGATGACGTCGGCGCAGCGGACGTCCAGGTCCGGATGACCGGCGGCGTAGGCCATGGCCTGGGCCCAGACCCGGTCCAGCACGCCACCGGCGAACAGCAGGTAGGGCACGACGATCACACGCTTGGCGCCGAGGCGGCGGCAGCGCTCGATGCCGCCGGGGACGCCGGGCGGGGTGAGGGAGACGAAGGCGGTCTCCACCGTCATGTACTCGTGGGCGTGGGTCTCCCAGAACAGCCGGGAGACACGGTGCACGTCGGCGTTGGTGGCCGGGGTGGTGGAGCCGTCGCCCACCAGGACCACCGCGGTCTCACCGATCTCGATGTGCTCGGGCTCGTCGTCGAACGACCCGGCGGCCGCGGGAACCAGGCGGAGGCTGGCGACCTCGGCCGCGGCGTCGGCCAGGCGCTCGGCGAGCAGCGCCAGGATGCGGGGGTCGGAGCCGAGGGGACGGCCGTGGTCGCAGGTGAGCATGGGGTGACGATCCTGCTCCCGGGCCAGCGCCGCGGGGATGTCGGTGTCGATCCGCACGTCACCGGTGAGGCTCAGCGGCAGCGCCACGATGCGATGGTGTCCCCGCGCGACCAGTGAGGCGACCGAGTCGCTGAGACGCGGCCTGGACCTGGCGATGTATCCACCGGAGACGTCGGCCGCGGTCTGGTCCAGCCGGCAGCGGAGCCGGTGGATGAACCTGCCGAACTCAACGGATCCGTTGTCATCGTGTGAGCCCTGCCCGATGAGCAGCAGCGGGGGCTTCATAGAGGGACTCCAATGACCTTGACCTGGGGTTACGCAGTCGCGACTCGCGAGGATATCCGATAATGGGAGGGCATGGACAGGTAACGAAAGCATAAATCGGATCCGATATCGCCCGAGCCGGAGCGGCCCGGCCTCCGGTCAGAGGACGATCACCACTTCCAGCGCGCGGGGGCCGTGCACGCCCTCCACCCGGTTCAGCTCGATGTCACTGGTCGCCGACGGACCGCTGATCCAGGTGAGCGGCCTGGCCGGATCGAGCCGTCCGACGGCCTCGGGCACTCCCGCCACGATCTGCCCGGCCCGCACCACGCACAGGTGGTGATCCGGCACCAGCGTCAGCGCCCGCCGCCCCTGGCCGGGGCCGGCGTCCAGCACGATCGTGCCGGTCTCCGCGATCCCCACGGCGCAGCCGGTGACCACCCCCCGCGCCGCGTCCAGCTCCGCCGCGCTCAACGGCGGATCGTCGATGATCGACTCCTCGGGGGTCCATTCGGGGGGCAGCCCGTCCGGGACGACGGGCCGGATGATCCCCCACCGGGTCAGCGCCGCCGCGATCGCCCTGGCCACGCCGTCCTCCCCCACCACGTGCACGACGGCCCGGTAGTCGGCCACCCGCTCCGCGAACAGCTCCGCCACGCCGGCCTCGGCGCCCGCCGCGCCGGACGGTGCGCGGTGGGCGCGGGTGATCTCGACGTCCGGCGCCGAGGCCACCGCGGCGCGGATCCTCGACAGGATCAGCTCCCTGCTCGTCACGGCCGTGCCCCTCCCGAGCAGGTCCTGCGGGGCCGGTCCGGTCATCCGGGGGCGCGATTCCGGCTCCCGGTCGCCCGCGCCGCCGTTCAACGGGCACCCCCGTCGGTACGGCCCCACCAGTCACGGAAGGACTCGGGGGGAATGTCGGGGATGTCACGGGTGTCGGTCCAGGCGGAGAGCGAGCCCGGCAGGCGCCGGGGAGCGAACCGGCGCAGCCGGGCCCCCAGCCGTTCGGCACGTCCCAGCCGCCCCGGATCGCCGAGCACCCAGCCGACGGCGCGCATGCCCAGGCGCTCGGCCCGTGGATGAGGTGCCCTGCCCCGCAGGTGGACCAGGACCTCGGGGATGTCGATCGCCACCGGGCAGGCGTCGAAGCAGGCACCGCAGAGCGTCGATGCATACGGCAGGGAGGCGTCCAGCTCCGAGGTCATACCGCGCAACTGCGGGGTGAGGATCGCGCCGATCGGGCCGGAGTAGACCGAGCCGTAGGCGTGACCTCCGGCGCGCTCGTAGACGGGACAGACGTTCAGGCAGGCCGAGCAGCGGATGCAGCGCAACGCCTGCCGGCCGACCTCGTCGGCGAGGACCCCGGTGCGGCCGTTGTCGAGCAGGACGAGGTGGAACTCCTGCCCCTCGACCGCGCCGGTCCAGGTGGAGGTGTAGGGGTTCATCCGCTCGCCGGTGGAGCTCCTGGGCAGCAGCTGGAGGAAGACCTCCAGGTCCCGCCAGCCCGGCAGCACCTTCTCGATGCCGACCACGCTGATCAGCGTCTCGGGCAGGGTCAGGCACATCCGGCCGTTGCCCTCGGACTCCAGCACCACCAGCGTGCCGGTCTCAGCGATCATGAAGTTCGCGCCGGAGATCGCGACCTTGGTGGACAGGAAGCGTTCTCGCAGGTGGATCCGGGCTGCCTCGGCCAGGGCGGCCGGATCGTCGGTCAGCCCGTCGGGGGCCGCACGTCCCCAGGCGGCCATCCTCCGCCGGAAGATCTCGCGGATCTCCGCGCGGTTACGGTGGATCGCGGGGACCAGGATGTGCGAGGGCAGGTCGTCGCCGAGCTGCACGATCAGCTCGGCCAGGTCGGTCTCGTAGGCGGTGACGCCCTCGGCGGCGAGCGCCTCGTTGAGGCCGATCTCCTGGGTGGCCATCGACTTGACCTTGACCACGCTGGTCTCCCCGGTCGCCTTGACCAGCCCGGCCACGATCCGATTGGCCTCCTGGGCGTCGGCCGCCCAGTGCACGTGACCGCCCGCCCCGGTGACGGCCTCCTCCAGCTGGAGCAGGTAGCGGTCCAGGTTGCGCAGGGTGTGGTCCTTGATCTGTCTCCCCGCGGTCCGCAGCTCCGCCCAGTCGGGCAGCTCGGCGACCGCGGAGGCCCGCTTGCCGCGGATCGTGTGCGTGGCCCTGCGAAGGTTGAACCTGAGCTGGGAGTCCTGTACGGCCGCCGCCGCGTTCACCGGGAAGGCCGGCATGCCGAGGAAGGTGACGCCGGTCATCGGGCGGGCTCCGTGGCTGCGAGGATCTCGGCGAGATGCATGGCACGGACCCCGGCACACTGGCGGCTGAGGGTGCCGCCGATGTGCATCAGGCAGGAGTTGTCCGCGGCGCAGAGCACCTCGGCACCGGTGGTCGCGACGTTGTGCACCTTGTCGGCGCACATGGCGGCGGAGATCGCCGGGTTCTTCACCGCGAAGGTGCCACCGAAGCCGCAGCACTCGTCGGCGTCGGGCAGCGGGACCAGCTCCAGACCCCTGACCTGCTCCAGCAGCCGGGCGGGGCGGTCTCCCAGGCGCAGGCCACGCAGGGAGTGACAGGTCGGATGGTAGGTCACCCGGTGCGGGAAGTAGGCGCCGACATCGGTGACTCCCAGAACGTCCACCAGGAATTCGGAGAGTTCGTACACCCTGGGCGCCGTCTCGGCGACCGCGTCGGCGAATGAGCCGGCCGTGCCGGCGGAGACCGTCGTGCCCGCGGGGACACCTCCGCCGGAGGAGGAACCGGAGGAGCCTGCGAGGGAGGCGGCGGGGGAAACGGTGGAGGGGGCGGCGCCGAGACCGAGATCGCGGGCCAGCTTCGGATACTGCTCGCGGACCATCGCGGCACATGATCCGGACGGCGTGACGACCGCGTCGTATCCGGCGAAGACGTCCACGAAGTGCCGGGCCAGCCGCCCGCCCTCCCGGGGGTAACCGGTGTTGACGTGCATCTGGCCGCAGCAGGTCTGGGCCAGGGGAAACTCGACGGCGCAGCCGAGGCGGCGCAGCAGTGTCACGACCGCCCGCCCGGTGCCGGGGAACAGCGTGTCGTTCACACACGTGATGAACAGGGCGACGCGCACGGCGCTCCTTCCGCCATCTGGTCAGGCCACTGTACGAGCCGCGACGCCCGCCTCCGTCCGGGGCACCGGTCTGCCGGTCGTGACCGGCGCCCCGGAGCCGGTGTCACGAGCGCCGTGGGACGGAGGTCGGGGCCGGGAGGACGAATGTGGGCGGCTGGACGGAGTCGGCGGAGCGGCAGGTCGGCCCGGAGCAGGCCACCAGCGCGTCGAGCTGCTGGTTGAACTGGGCGATCACCGCGGGCGAGACCCTGGCGGCGAGGTTGGAGAGCTGGTAGGGGTCGGTGAACACGTCGTAGAGCTGGTACTCGCCGGTCGAGTAGCGGACGAAGGTGTACCGGGCCGTCCGCATGCCCTGGTAGGCGGGGACCGGCGTCTGGCGGGCCGAGCTCGGGTTGAGCGGACGGTAGAACTCCAGCAGCACGTTCTGGCGCCAGGAGGACGGGGTCTGGCCGCGCAGCAGCGGGAGCAGGGATCGGCCCTCGGCGAAGCCGGGGAGCCGGGCTCCGGCGAGCTGGGCGAAGGTCGGGGCGATGTCCACGGTGGCGGCCATGTCGCCGACGAGTCCACCGGCCCGCACACCAGGCCCCCGGACCAGGAACGGCACCCTGATCGACTCGTCGAACGGGGTCGTCTTGCCCTGGGCAAGACGGTGCTGGCCCAGGTGGAACCCGTTATCGGAGGTGAAGAAAAGGTAGGTGTTATCAAGCTTCCCGGTGACACGCAGGGTCTCGATCAGGGAGCCGACCATGTCGTCCACCCCGAGCATGGCCCTCAGTCTGCGGCGGTAACGCTCGTCGATGCCCTCGATCGTCCGGTCGCTGAACCTCTCGCGTGAGCTCAGCCAGCGGGGCTCGGCGCTCACGTCCGGCTGGTCGAAGGAAGGGGGCCTGGGGGCGGTGACGCCGGTGAAGGCGTCGCGGTACCGGGCGGCGCAGTTGGCCGGGTTGTGCGGGGCGATGGGGGCGAGATACAGGAAGAACGGCTCGTCGCCCGTCTGGGAGACGAACGCGTCGGCCTTGTGGCTGAGCACGTCGGTCAGGTAGTCGGTGTCCGCTGAGCCGTAGGCCCTCAGCAGGCCGTTCTCGTTGAGCGTGTAATCGTACTCCTTGTAGAGCCTGCGCACCGGCACGTCCCACTCGTCCCAGCCCTGTGGCACGTAGGTGGGGTCGGTCGCGCCCCCGGGGTAGTGGTTGAGGTATTTGCCCATCAGCCCGGTGCGGTAGCCGGCCGACTGCATCCAGGTGCCGAGCGTGGAACGCTCCAGTCCGGAGTTGTAGAACTTGGTGAAGCCCCCCTCGGGGGCCGTGTTGGTCAGCACGCCGTGGCTGTGAACGTACTGGGAGCGCAGAATCGTCGAGCGGGACGGGCAGCACCAGGAGTTGGTCACGAAGAACCGTTCGAAGCCGGTGCCTCCCCCGGCGAGTTCGTTCCAGATATTAGGAAATTTCCGTAGATCGCCTGCTTCCAGATCGTCGACGAGGATGAACACGATGTTGGGCCGTTCAGCCGCCCCCGCCACCGCGGGAACGAGTCCCGGAGCGCCGAGGGTACAGAGCAGAACCAGGCACAGGACCTTGCGGACAGCATTAAGCACAAGCTCACGTTTCCCAGAAGGCCGAATCTCGACACCTCCCCTCCGACCAGCCAATGTGACTCCTCCGCCCCCTAAAGAGGGCGGCTTCTCGTTAAGCCGCTTGCGTAGCGTCGCGAAGGGCAAGCCCTGCCCTGAGGATGTTGATCGCCG
>NZ_JBEXUG010000032.1:0-70572 GCF_040614315.1 Streptosporangium sp. NPDC006007
CCTCGGGGTCGAGCGAGCAGGGCGGTAGCCCGGCGGCACCTCGGGTGCATCAGCAGTCTCTCAACTGCCGACAAGAGGATGGTGCACCAGTGAGCGAGACGCCGGGAGACGTACGGACCCTGGCGGGTGACGGCCACCGCGGCGGCACCGCCCGCCGGGGTGGGCTCGACGAGAGCTCGGGGGCGCCGGAGGGGGCGCCCCCGCCCTTCGTCCGCGACATCGGGATCGACACCGGGATCGGCGCCGAGATCGGGCCGTCCGCGCCGGAGGGCCGCCCGCCCTCCGGATCCGCCGGAGGCCGTTCGATCGTCACCCGCGGCCTGACCAAGCGGTTCCGCGGCGGCCAGGTGGCGGTGGACGGTCTTGACCTGGCCGTGCCCATCGGAGCGGTCTTCGGTTTCCTCGGGCCGAACGGCTCGGGCAAGACCACGACCATCCGCATGCTGCTCGGCCTGGTCGCGCCCACGGCGGGTACCTGGGAGCTGTTAGGCGCGCCGATGCCGGCCGGGCTGCCCGCCGTGCTGTCGCGGGTCGGCGCGCTGGTCGAGGGGCCGTCGTTCTACCCCTACCTGTCGGGTGAGGCCAATCTGCGCCGCTACGACGCGGCCGACCCCGCCGCCGACCCCCGCACCGTCACCGCCCGCGTCGGGCTCGCCCTGGACCGGGTGGGGCTGGCCGCCGCCGCCCGCAAGCGCTACCGCGCCTACTCGCTGGGCATGCGCCAGCGGCTGGCGATCGCCGCCGCGCTGCTGGGGCCGAGGGAACTGCTGATCCTCGATGAGCCGACCAACGGCCTGGACCCGCAGGGCACCCGCGAGGTCCGCGGGCTGGTCAAGGAGATCGCCGCCGAGGGGACCACCGTGTTCGTCTCCTCCCATCTGCTGGCCGAGGTGGAGCAGATGTGCTCCCACGTCGCCGTCATGCGGTCCGGGAGGCTGGTGGCCCAGGGGCCCATCGCCGAGCTCCGGGCGGGGGAGGCGGTCAGGGTCCGGGTGGAGACGCCGGACGTCGCGGAGGCGGCGGCCGTACTGGCCGGTCTGGGGCTCGCGGGGATCCGCGCCGACGGCGGCGGGGTCGGTGCCGAACTGGGCGCGGACGTCCCGGAACGGATCTGCGCGGCGCTGGTGACCGCGGGCGTCGCGGTGCGCGGCCTGGCCGTGCAGCGGCCGAGCCTGGAGGACGTGTTCGTGGGCCTGACCGGGGAGGGGTTCGATGTCGGCTGAGGTCCTGATCGCCCGGGGACGGGCGGTGAGCGCCCCCCGGGCGCTGCTCCGGCTGTTCGGATCGGAGACGGGGCTGACCTTCCGGCGCCCCAGGAACATCGCCATGCTGGCCGTGCTCGCCGCGGTTCCGGTGCTGATCGGTGTCGTGCTGCGGACGTTCGGCGGGCCGGGCGAGGACGAGGGCGCCCCCGCGATCTTCACCCAGGTCACCGGCAACGGGCTGTTCCTCACCTTCGCCGCGCTCTCGGTCCTGGTGCAGCTCATGCTGCCCGTCACCGTCGCGGTGGTCGCCGGGGACTCGGTGGCGGGGGAGGCCGGGGCCGGCACCCTGCGCTACCTGCTGACCGCTCCGGCCGGCCGGACCCGGCTGCTGGCCGTCAAGTACGCCAACGCGGTCGCCTTCTGCCTGGCGGCCGTCACCGCGGTCGCGCTGTCGGCGCTGCTCACCGGGCTGGTGCTGTTCCCGGCCGGGCCGATCACCCTGCTGTCGGGGGCGACGGTTCCTCTGCTCGACGGCCTGCTCAGGATCGGCCTCGTCGTGCTGTACGTCACGGCGGGCATGGCCGCCCTGGCGGCCCTCGCGCTGGCGCTCTCGACGCTGACCGAGGTGGCCGTCGGCGCCATCGCCACGACCGTGGTGCTGGTGATCGTCGCTCAGGTGCTCGGGGTCATCCCGCAGCTGTCCGAGCTCCGGCCGTACCTGCTGACGCACTGGTGGAACGGCTTCGACGGGGTGCTGCGCGACCCGGTCGCCGCCGGCGACATGGGACAGGGCCTGCTGGTCTTCGCCGCCTACACGGTGATCTGCGGCTCGTTCGCCTGGGCCCGCTTCACCGGAAAGGACGTCACCTGCTGACCCCGGGCCGGTGATCCGCGCGCCCTCACCAGCCGCGCCCGGCCGGCCGGGGGAGCGTCACGCGGGCGCCGTACCCGGTCGGCCGGTCCGAGGCCGTCCCTCGATTCTCTGCTGAGCCGTTTTACATAGGTTTCCGTAAGAGATACCTGAGTAGTGGCTTATTCATTAGGAAAATCCCCATATGTCCGCACCTTGCGTGCTTCGCGCAAGCGGCGAAGCGCCTGCTCCATGTGCTCCGCCCGGTCTCCCGTCTCACGCTGCCGGTAGGCCGATCCGGGGAAGTCGGGCGTGCGGGCGCGCTGCCGCACCTCGTTCGTCTCGGCGGGCGCCGGGACGGCGGATCGGGGCCGGGGCGCCCCGGCCTCCCGGCGGAGCTTGAGAATGGTCTCGGCGATGTGGTCGAGCAGGTCGTGTTCCCGCCTTCTCCGGAAACCCTCGGGGTGCATGCCGTACACCTCGGCGGCTCTTCTGCGGCGGCTCCGTCCCGGCCAGTGCCGGGTTCCCTCGACGAGTCCGAGGCTGTAGGCGACGGCGGTGGCGAGGTCGCCGTCGAGACGGGCGAGGACACGTTCCAGCAGCCTGGTGATGGAGGCCGGCAGCAGGGCCGGGTCGGCCGGCAGTCCCACCGCCTCGACCGACGCGCCCAGGGTCGGCAGCGGGACGTCGCGGAGCCTGAGCAGCCCGTTCTTTCGAACCACCTGCAGTTCGCGCACCAGGGCGTCGTGGCTTGGTTCCAAGGACTTTGGCATGTGATTATCGTTACATCTGATTAGCTCGATAGAAGCCTGTTTTGCGACCATTTGAGGTATGACTGGATCCAGTCTTGGACTGAAAGAATTAAGCGTCAGCGTTACTGGTTAATGTTTCTTGTGTATGACGCAGCAAAAACCATTTTGTTACCGCATGTCCGGTGCAATCCGGTACGAAAGTGGGCAGGATTTGGAACAGGACGATCCGGCGCCGCCGGGGGAGCCGGGCGGCGGGCGGTCGCCGGAGGGCGGCCCGGCTCCGGCGGACGGCCGGGATCGTTCCGGCGGCGGCCGGCTCGCCGCGCGGGCCGCCGGACGGGGCGGTGGTGGAGTCGGGGGGAAACGTCGGTGCCGCTGGAGACGATGGAGCCGTGAACACGATGTGAACGACCAACGGGGTGCCACCGGAGTCCCTCAGACCTCGGAGGACCCCGGGAGAGAGGCAAGCGATGCCGACCACGATGAGCGTGTCAGACCTGGCGCAGGTCCTCTTCGCCTCCGAGTTGCAGGCATCCGACGATCCCTCGCCGGATCGGGTGCGCGCGGCCATCGAAGACCGGCTGCGCGCCTGTCACGCGGACCTCACCGAGTGCGCGGCCTGCGTGGCGCAGGAGGCCGGTGACCACCCCGAGACATACGAGACCCGGATGCGCTGGGCGCTGAGCGCGGCCCACCGGGTCAACCCCGCCACCCTGGCCACGGCCTGACCGGCGAGGCGCGGCCCGCGGGGCGGCCACCCACGCCGGGCCCGGTGACGGAGAGGGCGGACCGCCGGACGGGACGGTCTCGCGGAAGCGCTTCCGCGAGACCGTCCCGTCCGTGTCCGGGGATCCGTTCAGGCGACGCTCCGGATATCGCGTCCCAAGCGGTCCCGGCAGGCCTCTCAGGAGGTACGGCCACCGCGGCGCAGACCGAGCACGCCGACCGCGACGCCGACGATCCCGGCCAGCAGTCCCGCGCCGCCGAGCAGGCGGGCGGTGCCGTCGGAGGCGCTCTCCCCGGCGGCGACCGGGGTCACCGACGGCGCGGCGTCGGTGGTCGAGGTGGCCGGGCCGTCGGAGGTGGCGGTGTCGTGTCCGTGGCCCTCGGCCGAGGCGGGCGTGAGCTTCAGGACCGGGGCCGGGTGCTCGGCCTCGGAGCCGTCGGCCCTGGGCTCGTCGGCCCACTTGACGACCTCCCCGCCGGTGTAGGTCTGGGCCGTGGGGAAGACGAGACGGTCGGTGTCCTTGGGCAGCATCCCCATGGACACCTCGAACTCCTGGAACTGACCCGGCTCGATCTTCCCGCCCGACCAGGTGACCTTCGTGACGGCCTCGGTGATCTCGCCGTACTCGGTGGTGATCGGCTTGGGCAGCTTGCTCTCGACCACCTTCACGTCCCAGCCGGGCACCGGCTTGACGGAGACGAACGGCAGCGGGTGGTCGACGGGAAAGGCCACCTCGACCTTGCTGGTCGAGGCGTTGTCGCGCTCGTTCGGAACGCGGAAGGCGACCTTGGTGAAGCCGCCCTGCTCGGCACTGCCGGGGTTGACGGTGACGTGCGCGAGGGCGGGAACGGCCAGCCCGAGGGTGAGCGCGGCGGCGCCGGCGGTGACGGCCACGGCGCGGCGGAGGGTTGAGGAGGCAGGGGAAAGGGACACGGGGGTTCTCCACTTCGAGTTCTGGGACCTGCGGTGACGGGGACGGCTCAGATGGCGGGAAGTGGAGGACCACGCCGGCTGACGGTATGACGGAGCAGACGCGCCGCCGGGATGACCATGACGGGGGGAAACGCCGTAGCCGGGGGAGCGAGGGGGAGCGCGGCGGGCAGGAGCAGGCAAAACAGTGCGCCCAGCCGTTCTCCCGCCGCCTGGAGGAGCGCCCACAGGGCCGCCTCGCCGCGAGCCAGCCACCAGCCGGTGATCAGCGTGGCGGTGAGGTGGGCGATGAGCATCCCCAGGCTCTCGCCCAGCCCCTGGCCGTGGGTGTGCACGGTCAGGGAGATCCCCGAGGGGTCGTCGAAGGCGAACAGCTCGTGCAGGAACAGCTGCATGGCCGCGAGTCCGACGCCGATCGTCACGGTGGACCGCTCGCGCCCGGCGAGCACCGCCGTCACGGCCATGACCGCCGCGCCACCGGCCGCCACCGCCCACGGCGCGGGCCCGGAGCCTCCGGCCCCCAGATGGCCGAGGGTGGCGAGCGTCACGCAGACGGCCGAGAAGGCGGCCGCGCGCGTGAGGCGTAACGGGAGACGGGCACGCATGACGCCCAACATGGTCTCACGCCCGCCCGACGGCTGTCCTGCCGGGTTTTTCGCGGCGGGAGGCGGCCGGGAAGATGTGGGGGCGGGCTCTTTACACGCCCGTGACTTTAACTGTACGTTGTTGATTAATCACCCTACGCATTCAAGGGATAGAGGTGAGCCATGCCCGACAACAGCGCAGAGCACGTGCCTGACCCCCGGGTGGCCTTCGCGGACACCGTGGTGGCCAACACCGGGGAGAGCGACGCGCGCCCCGGCACCGCCGACCGGATCGCCGCCGCGGCAAGCGCCGACGACCACCTGCCCCCGCTGGCGGACCAGCCGATCGACGCCCGTCCGCTGGTCCAGCGTTTCGCGGAATCGGAGGAGTAGACCATGCAGCTGCACTTCCGTAACCGCTACACCTCCAAGGTGTGGGTCGCGATCATGTTCTACAGCCCCGACGGCTGCCGTGACTACGGCCAGTGGGGCACCCGCGGCTGGTGGGCCATCGATCCGGGTGGTGAGGCGTATGTCCTCAACACCAACAACCGTTACGCGGCCTTCTACGCCGAGGCCGCCAACGGCGCCGTCTGGACCGGTCCCTACGGCCCGATCTACGTGTACCAGAACGCCTTCGACTCCTGCCTCAACATCGGCAGCACCGCGGCCAGGCTCGTCGGCACCCGGCTGGTCGACATGAACGGCTACTCCAAGTACTACGTCAATTTGGTCGCCTGACACCCGCTCTTTCTGTCCCCCGCATTTTCCCATGCGGCCCATGCCGGGGCCGCAGCCTCCGCGCCCGGTTCTGCGTTCCCTGACCGAGTAAACGGGTGAATCGGGCGCCATCCATCCAGGCCGGTGCCCTCGATTGACGAGGACAGACGGTGGTCCGTCCCCGCGACGTCCACCCCATCCCGCCACGCCCATCCGCGCGCACGATCCCCGCCCCCGGACGTGCGCCTCCCGCCGCCGACAATCGGAGTGCCCTCCGCCTGTCGCAGGACTCCCGGAGCGGTGCGTCCGTACCGTGCCCCGGGTCGGCGGCGGGAGAGGGTGAGATGGTGACGGGGCGGCGAAAAGGGCGTTCTGCTCAGAGGAGCGTGGCCCTTTGAGAGGCGTGACTCCTCCGGCGTGTCAGAGGGGCGTGCTTCCCCCGGTGTAGAGGCGGGCGACCACGTCCTCGATGGAGTCCTCGCCTGGGGCGGTGGCGCGCAGGTCGTCGAGGGTGCCGTCGAAGGTCAGACTCCCGTGGTCGATGACCATCACGCGGCGGCAGAGCTTCTCGATGTCCCCCAGATCGTGGGTGGTGAGCAGGACCGTGGTGCCCCGATCGGCGTTGAGGAGGCGGAGAAACTCGCGCATGGCGGCCTTGCTGACCACGTCCAGGCCGATGGTGGGCTCGTCGAGCACCAGTACGGCGGGGTCGTGCAGCAGGGCGGCGGTGATGTCGCCGCGCATCCGCTGACCGAGGCTGAGCTGCCGGACCGGGGTGTTCATGAACTCGGCCAGGCCGAGCAGGTCCGACAGTTCCTCCAGCCTCCGGTGGAAAACAACTCGATCTACTTTGTAAAGGTGCCGGACCAGTGTGAAACTGTCCCGGAGCGGCAGATCCCACCACAGGGTCGTCCGCTGACCGAAGACCACACCGATTCGGCGGGCGAGGGCCGTACGGCGCCGTGTCGGATCGAGCCCGGCCACCTGAATGCGGCCCGAGGTCGGGGCGAGGATGCCGGTGAGCATCTTTATGGTGGTGGACTTGCCCGCGCCGTTGGGGCCGAGATATCCGACGAACTCCCCGGCCTCGACGGTGAACGACAGATCCCGTACGGCATGCACCGTCGTGCGTGCGCGCCGGCGCCCCACGGTGAACGAACGGCCGACCCGGTCGACTTCGATCATGTCGTCAACTCCCCGTTGAGCGGTAGCGGCGGATCCCCGCCCGCCAGGCGAGCACGGCGACGGCGGTGAGGCCCAGAGCCGCGAGCGGCCCGGCGAAACGGAACCAGTACGGCAGGCCTATGGGGTCCGGCCGATCCAGCACGAACAGGCCGGGTTGCCAGTTGACGAACGCCAGTGGCACGACGAATGTGACGCCCCGGACGAGTTCGTCGCCGTAGACGCTCAGCGGATACTGGGTGAGCGTGCCGCCGCCGTAGGTGAAGGCGTTGGCCACCTCGGGCGCGTCGGTCAGCAGAAACTGCAGCGCGCCGCCGAGGGTGAAGATCGCGGTGAAGATGACGATCCCGCACAGGACCATCAGCGGGATCATCCACACCCTGCTCCAGGGCAGGTCGAGCCGGGACAGGGCGATGGCGAGCACGACCGTGGCCTGGGCGGCCCGGCCGAGGCGGTGCACGCCGAACCGGTCCACGGCCATCTGGACGAACGCGCTGACCGGGCGGATGAGCATGGTGTCGAAGGTGCCCGCCTTGATGTGCTGGCTGAGCCGGTCCACGTTCCCGAAGAGCATGTCGCTCAGCGCGAACGACAGGCCCGCGGTGCCGTAGAGGAACATCACCTCGGCCAGGCCGAACCCGGCCAGTGACCGGGTGTGCTCGAAGATGACCCAGATCGCCGCCACGTCCAGCGCGTTGACGGTGAACGACCCGATCGCCATCGTGATCATCGGTCCGGGATACTGTGCCGAGGCCCTCAGCCAGGTCCAGGCGAGCAGGAGATATGTTCTGATCATCGCTGGAGGTCCGCCCTACCTCCGGCCGGGACGTCCGTGCCGTCAGCCACCCTGGATCACGACCTTGCGGCGGGCGGCGAGGGTGACGAGGGCGCCCAGGGCCAGCAGCGCCGCCGCCCACGCGGCCTGGAAGCCCAGCGCGTCGAGCACGTCCCGCTTGCCGAGGTAGAGGTCGGCGGGGACCTGGACCATCGCCGACCAGGGGAGCACCTCGGCCAGGGCGCCGAGCCAGCCGGGGAACAGGTGCAGGGGCAGGACCATGCCGCTGAAGAAGAACGTCATCACCAGGGAGAGTGACTGCGTGCCCCTGTCGTCGACGACCCAGCAGGCGGACAGCGCCACGAGGTAGCGCCAGCCGAAGCTGACGATCACCCCGAGCGCGAAGCCGGCGGTGAAGGAGATCCAGGTCATCGGGTCGGCGGGGACGATGATGCCGAACAGCGCCGCGCCGATGGCCGTCGGCGGCAGGCTGCGCAGCAGAAACAGGTAGGCTGCCCGGCCGAGATCGTCGGCCAGACTCCACAGTTGCAGTGACGCCGGGCGGAGGAGGTCCACGGCGATGTTTCCGGTCCGTACCCGCCCGGACAGTTCCAGGCCACCGCCGAAGACCTGCATGGGGCCGATGAAGGCCTGGCTGAGGAAGCAGAAGGTCACGGCGTCGGTGATGTCGTAGCCGCCGAGCCCGGGGCGGGCCTCCCAGAGGGCGATCAGTATGTAGGCCCGGAGAACGCCGAAGACGGTGTTGGTGAAGGCGCCGGCGAGGGCGGCGGCACGGTAGGCGGAGTGGCGGCGGAAGCCGTACCCGGCGATGCGCGCGTAGAGCAGGAAGACGGCCTCCTGGGGGTGTTGGGGAGATTTTCTCATCGTGGTCGCCGGGCCGGGTCACGGCAACGGCTTTTCGGTGATCGGCCTGCCGGGGTCTCGCCGGTGGCGGGGTTCCGGACATCCGGTGATAGCGCAGGTGGCGTGGGGGAGGGGGCGTCATGGTCCCACGATCCCCACCGGAGGGCCATCCCATGAATGGAAGGATATTCTGTGGGAATCCTCCTATTTGGAGGCCCGCATGCACGATGAGATCGATGTGGACGTTTGCCCCGGTTACCCGGTGAGCTGGCAGGCCGCGGCGCTGAACACGGTGATGCGCGGCACCCTGAAACCGGTCTCCGGCCTGCTGCTGAGAACCGACACCGGTGTCCTGGCGGCCTCCCAACTCGTCGCGCTGGCCACCAGAGTGCCGTTCCGGCTGCCCGATCACGTCCGCCTGGCGCAGGATCGGGTGGGGGAGTGCTCCGGCGAGTGGATCCGCGCCGGTCAGGGGCTCGACGGAGAGGACGCCTCGGGGTTCGCCGGCGCGGCCGGGGACGGGGGCGGCGGGCGGGGGCCCGCTGGGCGCGGGGTGGTCGAGCAGGAAGTCGCCGGGCAGGGGGGCGCCGGTCGCGGGGCGGTTGAGCGGGGGACCGCCGGATACGGGGTGGCCGGGCAGGGGGGCGCCGGGAGCGGAGTCGCCGGGGGCGAGACCGCCGGGGGCGGGGCGGAGGAGTTCGACGAGAGCCGGGTGGTGCTCTACTTCCACGGCGGCGGTTACTTCATCTGCTCGCCGGCGACCCACCGGCCGATCACCTGGCGTCTGTCGGCCGCCGCAGGGTGCCCGGTGCTGGCCCTCGACTACCGGCAGGGCCCGGTTCACACGCCGGTCGAGTCTCTTCAGGACGCGATCGCGGCCTACCTGTGCCTGTTGGAGCGTGGTTACGACCCCGCCAGGATCGTGTTCGCGGGCGACTCCGCCGGCGGTCACCTCACCTTGGCCACGCTCCTGGCGCTCCGCGACCGGAACCTGCCCCGCCCCTCGGCCGCCGTCTGCCTGTCACCGTGGGCCGACCTCACCGACGGGCCGCGCAGGGTCAACCGCCTGCTCGACCCGCTGATCCCGGCGGGTCGCGTCGGCTGGCTGGCCCGCCGCTGGACCATCGGCCTTGACGCCCGCGACCCGCTGGTCTCCCCGGTTTTCGGCGACTACACCGGCCTGCCGCCGCTGATGGTCGTCACGGGCTCGACCGAGGTCCTGCGCGACGAGGGGCGCCGCGTCGCCGAGCGGGCCCGTGCCGGCGGGGTTCCGGTCAGGTACGAGGAGTGGCGCCGCATGCCCCACGTCTTCGCCCTCCTCGCCGACCTGGTTCCCGAGGCGCGCCAGGTCTTCTGGCACATAGCCCGGTTCCTCACGGCCACCCGTGCCCTGGCCGCGAGCGCCGGGCAGGGCCGTCCCGAGCGCTCCGAACGGGCGGCGGGGGAGCCGCTCACCGGACCCGGGTCTGCCGCCGCCTGACCAAAAGGGTTTTCATCATCGGATCCCTATATTTCTTACCAAAAGGCCCGCGGCCAGAGATTACTTACTCTACGGAACCATTCGCCTTACCTGCCATACCCCTTCTGACAGGTGGGGTGCGAAAGCCTGCCGAATCCCGCCACAGTGTGCTTCCCGTAATGTGTACACGAGAGGCTCAACCAGGATGGCGCGTGGCGGAACCGGTCCCGTGAACGGCCTGCCGCCCGGGGTGCGGCCACTGAGCACCGGAGACCCGGTCAGCATCGGCCGTTACCCGCTGCTCGGTCGGCTCGGCGTCGGCGGGATGGGGGTGGTTTACCTGGCCGAACATCCCCGGGGAGGTCTGGTAGCCCTCAAAACCCCGCATCCGTTACATCTTCACGATGCCACGCTTCGCACCCGTTTCGCGGAAGAAGTGGAATTTTCCCGGCGAGTGATTCCTTTCTGTACCGCTGCGGTGATCGAGGACGGCGTCGACAGGGACCAGCCCTACCTCGTCTCCGAATACATTCCCGGCCCCGAACTGTCGCAGGTCATGGCCGCGCGGGGTCCGCTCCCCCCCGGCCTCGCCTACGGCGTCGCCCTCGGCGTGGCCGCCGCGATGATGGCGGTGCACGAGGCCGGGCTGGTCCACCGCGATCTCAAGCCCGCCAACGTGCTGCTGTCCGACGCCGGACCCCGGCTGATCGACTTCGGTATCGCCAGGGACGTGGACACCCTCGTCGCGCACACCCGGGCCGGGCACGTCATGGGCAGCCCGGGCTGGGTCGCCCCGGAGCGGCTCACCGGCGATCCCGCGCTGCCCTCCTCCGACATCTTCTCCTGGGGCTGCCTGGTCGCCTACGCGGCCACCGGCCACCACCCCTTCGGCACGGGCGAGCTGGACGTGCTGACCCGGCGCATCCTGCTGGAGCCACCGCACGTCGCCTCGGTGCCCCCCCTGCTCCGCCCGGCGGTCGAAGCCTCCCTGGCCAAGGACCCCACCCTGCGGCCAGGGGCCGCCGATCTGCTCCGCGCCCTTCTCGCCGCCGGTGGCGTGGGTAACCCGCGAGACCTTCGCCAGGCGGTCGCCGACGTGCTGGCGAAGATCTGGACGCCGGTGCCCCACCCCCCGGAGACCGGCGGGGCGGGGCTCGCGGTGCCCTCGGCCCCGGCGAGCGGCCGGTATCCCGCACCCTTTCCCGCCCCCCTTCCGGGTTCCACCCCCGCGAAGGTCTCCCGAAGGACGCCGCGCAGGGGCGTTCATCTGTCACAGGCGAGCTTCGCGGCCCTCGCCACGGTCTCCATGGCGGCCGTCACGGTGGTCGCCGCCGCGAACGGCGGGGTCGGGGGGGACACCGGGCCCGGCACTCCCAACCGGGCGCCGACGGTGGCCCCGACCCCTGAGACCACCGGCGGTTCCCTCTTACGAGGCCCCCTTCCGCCGGCCGGCGGCCGGCGTACGGCGTCCCCGGTCGTGGCACCGTCGATCACGCCCGGCGCGGTGCGCAACCCCCCGCCCCGAACCGTTCCGCTGCCTCCGGTGAACGGCGAGCACGAGGAGCCTCAGCCCGCCCATCCGCAGGGGCCGGGCGGCCGGTCCCGCGAGGACGACCCGCGGACCTGCGCGGACGCGATGACGAAGGGGAACGGGGGAAAGGGCTGCCCGCCGGTGCCGGGCGACCCCAGGCCGTCCTTTCCCCGGGTCCCGCAGAACGGAGAGGGGGAGAGCCCGGCGCTGTCGCCCGCCCCGTCCTCGGCGGTGACCGGCCCGCAGCTTCCGCCGGGCGTGGACCCTCCCTCGCAGCCGGACAACTGATCACTCGGTTCCGCCGGGATTGAGGGGCCTCGTCCCGTCTCGGAGGTGGAGGCCGGATGGGGGAGAGCGGTTCCCTCCCCGGACTCCGGGGTCCTGATTCCCGGGCGAGGAGGCCGGGTCGGCACATCCGTTAGGGTGATCGGCGCGTGTCGAGTGGGAGGGGAACCCATGGGCGAGTCCGTGCCCGGTGTGGTGGAGTTGAGCGGTGTCGGCGTCCGGGTGGTCGGCCGGACCCTGCTGGCCGATGTCGATTGGCGGGTCGGGTACGGCGAGCACTGGGTGGTGCTCGGACCGAACGGGGCGGGCAAGACCACGCTGCTCTCGCTGGCGGCGGCCGTACGGCATCCCACCGAGGGCGCCGTCACCGTGCTGGGCCAGCGGCTCGGCCGGATGGATCTGCGTGAGCTCCGCCGGCACATCGGCCTGGTCGCCGCCAGCCAGCGGCTCGTCGACGAGGAGTTGCTGGAGGAGGAGGGCGCCACCGCGCACACGGTCGTGCTGACCGGTCACACCGGGACGAGCGCCCCGCTCTGGGATCGGTACGGCCCCGCCGAGCACGAGCGGGCTCACCGGCTCCTGGCGGACATGGGATGCAAGGATCTCGCGGACCGGCTCTTCCGGGTCTGTTCCCAGGGGGAGCGGGCCAGGATCCGGGTCGCCAGGGCGCTGATGGTCGATCCGGTGGTCCTGCTGCTGGACGAGCCGTTCGCCGGGCTCGACCTGCCCGCCCGCGAGGACCTGATAACCGCAGTCGAGGACCTCGCGGCGACCCGCCCGGTGCTGACCACGATCACCGTCACCCATCATCTGGAGGAGGTCCCGGCCACCACCACCCACGCCCTGCTGATGCGCGACTCCCGGATCCAGGCGGCGGGACCGGTCGCGGAGATCCTGACCGGTGAGAATCTGTCGGACTGCTTCGGCCGGCCGTTGCTGATCGAGGATCACGACGGTCGCTGGTCCGCCCGCGCCGTACGCCGCTGAGCCGCGCCGTCGCGTCACCGGATCATCACATCACCGGATCACCGGATCCAGCACCGGGCCCTGCTCGGCCGTGCGGGCCGGTGAGGGGTCTCAGTCCTTTTTGCGCTGGCGGATGAGGCCCATGAACCCGGGGCTCGGCTTGAACCTCGCCGTCCAGGTCTCGGCGATCTCCAGAGGTTCGCCGGTCTGCGGGTTGCGGCCGGTTCTGGCCGGTTTGTGGACGATCTCGAAGGATCCGAAGCCGGGGATCGCAACCTTGTCCTCGGCTGCCACCGCCGTCTGGATGGTCCCCAAAATGGCCTCCAGAGCGGCGGCGGTCTGCCGCCGGCTGAGCCCCGCCTCAGCCGCGGCCTTCTCGATCAGCTCGCGCTTGTTCATGGGCATAGTTAACGCCATTCCTGCCGGATTCATCGAGTCCCCGGCCTCCGTACGGCCCGGGGATCGTGCTCCGAGTCCACCGGGGACACACATCCGCCGGGAGGCCTCCACCTCCCCTGCGGCAGAGAGAAGGTAGGAGTACCCGCCGCCGTGCACACGGTGGCGGGCACTCCTCGCTGTTCAGCGGTCGGACTGGGCCACCAGCCGTTCCGCTTCCCCGTACAGGGCCTCGACGAGGATGAGCTCCAGCCGGAGATCTTCGTCGACGAGGCCGGCCAAAACTTCCATTCGGGCCTCCTGGTTACTCAGGACGTCTCAGAAGCCGCGAAAGTTCACACCGATCCCGAATCGGACGTGACAGTGCTTTAAGTCCGGTCACTTCCCAGGGGTCGAGGCCGCCCTCGCGGCCCTGTTCCGCGCCTATGTCGCGACGAGTTCGGCCAGGTCGACGTGCTCACCGACCTCCCGTACGTCCATGCAGTACGCCAGGAGCACCCGGCGGTCCCCGACCTGTCGGGTCACGCGCAGGCACGGAAGGTCGTGGAGCACGATCGCCTCGACCTCGATGCCGTCCGGCCCCTGCCAGATACCCATGGGGTCGAGGCTACGAAGAGTCGAGTAAGGCCGGGGTAACCAACCGGGCATATCGTGATGGTCCCCGCAAACTGCACGGTTTTCCCATGCTCCGGCAACGATTAGCCGGTTCGCTGTGGGTAACAGACCGTCGTAATCCAAGTAGTCAGGGAGAAAACAACATGGCTCTGCCCAAGCTAACCCCCGAACAGCGTCAGGCCGCCCTCGCCAAGGCCGCCGAGACTCGCACCGCCCGCGCCAAGCTTCTGGCCGAGGTCAAGGCCGGATCAGTCAGCTTTGAGCAACTGCTCGGCCGGGACGACGAGATCGCCAGGCGGATCAAGGTGGCGCAGGCGCTGCGCGCCCTGCCCGGGGTCGGCAGTGTGAAGGCCGCCCAGCTGATGGCGCGGGCCGACGTGGACGAGGCCCGGCGGCTCGGTGGCCTGGGCGTGCAGCAGCGGCGCAAGCTGATCGAGGTCGTCACGGGCTGAGGCGCCGGGCGCCGTGCCGTCCAGGTGGTGCCGGGGCTCCGGCGGGGGCCGTTAAAGGCGGAGGCCCCGCCGGACGGACTCGGGGGAGATCCGTACGGCGGGGCCTCGCTCCCGACCTGGTCGGCGGGCTCGCCTGGAGAAGCGGTCCCATGCCCTGGAAGCGTCCAGGCGAGCCCGGGTCGAAGGGGTTAGTGAGCCTTTTCGAACTGCTCCGCCTCCGTGGAGCCCTTGAGCGCCGTGGTGGAGGAGTCCGGCGCGATGGCCGTACTGACCAGGTCGAAGTATCCGGTGCCGACCTCGCGCTGGTGGCGGGTGGCGGTGTAGCCGCGCGACTCGGCGGCGAACTCGGCCTCCTGGAGTTCGACGTAGGCGGTCATGCCCTCCTCGGCGTAGCCGTGGGCCAGGTCGAACATGGAGTGGTTGAGCGAGTGGAAGCCGGCCAGCGTGATGAACTGGAACCGGTAGCCCATGTGGCCGAGCTCGCGCTGGAACTTGGCGATGGTGGAGTCGTCCAGGTGCTTCTTCCAGTTGAAGGAGGGCGAGCAGTTGTAGGACAGCATCTGGTCGGGGTACTTCGCCTTGATGGCCTCGGCGAACGCGCGGGCCACGTCCAGGTCGGGGGTGGAGGTCTCCATCCAGAGCAGGTCGGAGTGGGGAGCGTAGGCCAGGCCCCGCGCGATACAGGACTCGACGCCGTTGCGGACGCGGTAGAAGCCCTCCGCCGTGCGGTCGCCGGTGGTGAAGACGCGGTCGCGCGGGTCGACGTCGGTGGTCAGGAGGGTCGCGGCCTGGGCGTCGGTCCGCGCGATGACCACAGACGGGACCCCCGCCACGTCGGCCGCGAGACGGGCCGCGTTGAGGGTCTTGATGTGCTGGCCGGTCGGGATGAGGACCTTGCCTCCCAGGTGGCCGCACTTCTTCTCGGAGGCGAGCTGGTCCTCCCAGTGCACGCCCGCCGCACCCGCGGCGATCATGCCCTTCATCAGCTCGAAGGCGTTGAGCACGCCGCCGAAGCCGGCCTCGGCGTCGGCCACGATCGGTGCGAGCCAGTGCGGCGCGTCCTGGTCGCCCTCCGACCAGGTGATCTGGTCGGCGCGGAGCAGCGCGTTGTTGATGCGGCGCACGACGGCGGGGACCGAGTTGGCCGGGTAGAGGCTCTGGTCCGGGTAGGTCTGGGCGCCCAGGTTGGCGTCGGCCGCGACCTGCCAGCCGGACAGATAGATCGCCTTCAGGCCCGCCCTGACCTGCTGCACGGCCTGGTTGCCGGTCAGCGCGCCGAGGGCGTGCACGTAGTCCTCGGTGTTGAGCAGGTGCCAGAGCCGTTCGGCGCCGAGCTGGGCGAGGGTGTGCTCCTCCTGGACGGACCCCCGGAGCCGGATCACGTCCTCGGCCGTGTATGTCCGCTCGATGCCCGTCCAGCGGGGGTTGGTCTCCCAATCTCGCCGCAGCTCGTCTGCGGCTCCCTTGAGGCGATCGTTCATTTTTTCACTCCTTGTCGTCCCCTGGGTGCCTTGATCCGAGTCTGTGCCCCAACCGAATAGGCAAACAAGGTCGAACTTTGCGAAAAAACTTCACCTTTTCCTTTTAGGGCAATACTTGCAAGTATTCGGCAGGAAAGAAGTTAATAGTTTTCGCTATGGACTAGACCAATCCGGGTGGTCTGAGCCGCTGCCTCCCGGCAGCGCTGAAATATCCCCGGAAATTTCGTTTAGCATCGTGCTATGGCATCCCTGGTCGGTGAAGAACCGCTGTCCTTGACGCAGGAGCTTGACCTCATCGCGTTTGGTCAGCGCCTGAGACACCTGCGTAAACAGCGTGGGCTCACCCTCTCTGACCTGGGTGAACGCGTCGGCCGTGCGCCCAGCCAACTCTCCCTGCTGGAGAACGGCAAACGCGAGCCCAAGCTGTCCCTGCTGAAATCCCTCGCCACCGCGCTGAACGTGCCGGTCGAGGAACTGCTCCGCCGCCAGGCCCCCAGCCGGCGGGCACAGCTGGAGATGGCGCTGGAGGAGGCCCAGCGCGACCCGCTGTACGCGGGGCTTGGCCTGGCCAGACTCAAGGTCTCCGCCCGAGTCCCCAACGACGTGCTCGAACACATCCTCGGCCTCTACGGCGAGTTACGGTCCCGTCAGGCCAAGGGCACAGCCACCCCCGAGGAGGCGCGCGTCGCCAACGCCGAGCTCCGCCGCATGCAGCGTGAGCGGGGCAACTACTTCGAGGAGATCGAGAAGGCCGCGGCCGAGGCGCTCTCCGCGGTCGGCTACCGCGCCGGAGCGCTGTCACAGAGCACCGTGCAGGCGCTGGTCACCCACTTCGGCTACACCGTGCGGACGGTTCAGGATCTGCCCCGTACGGTGCGCTCCATCACCGACCTTCGCAATCGGCGCATCTACGTCAAGCACGAGCAACTCGGTATGCACACCCCGCGCACGATCCTGCTGCAGACCCTCGGCCACCTTGCCCTCGGCCACCACAAACCCCGCGACTTCGCCGACTTCCTGCGGCAGCGGACCGAGGCCAACTACTTCGCCGCCGCCGTCCTGGTGCCCGAGGCCACCGCCGTGCCGTACCTCAGGGAGGCCAAACAGGACCGGGCGCTCAGTGTGGAGGATCTGCGGGACGTGTTCGCCGTCTCCTACGAGATGGCCGCGCACCGCTTCACCAACCTGGCCACCCACTTCCTGGACCTGGTCTGCCACTTCGTCCGCAACAACGCCGGCGGGATCATCTACAAGGCGTACGAGAACGACGGCATCGTCTTCCCCGCCGACGAGCAGGGGGCCATCGAGGGCCAGCGAATGTGCCTGCAGTGGTCGGGGCGGCAGGTCTTCCGCTCCCCGGACCGCTTCTCCGTCTTCTACCAGTACTCCGACTCACCCACCGGCACCTACTTCTGTGTCGCCCACGTCGACCCCTCCCGGGAGAGGGACTTCGCCATCACCCTGGGCGTGCCGTACCGCGAGTCACGCTGGTTCCGCGGCAGGGAGACCACCAACCGCACCAAGTCCGGCTGCCCCACCGGCGACTGCTGCCGCCGCCCGCCCGCCGAGCTCACCCAGCGCTGGGAGGGCTACGCCTGGCCCTCGGCGCGCGGCAACTCCCACGTCCTGGCCGCCCTGCCGCCCGGATCGTTCCCCGGGGTGGACGAGGCCGACGTCTACACCTTCCTGGAACGTCACGCCCGGGAGTGACCCCGCGACAGCGTGAGCGCGGGGTGGCCGAAGAACCGGTAGGCGGGTGCCGTGGCGGGGGCCACACAGCGCAGCGAGCGCAGCACCTCGGCGGGGGGCTCGCCGTCGAGGGCGCGGCGGTAGAACTCCTCCACCAGGCCGTCCCCGACCGCCCTGAACGGGGCGACGGCCCCGCTCGCCCCGGCGAGCAGGAACGGCTGGCAGTCCCCCGGCTCGTCCAGGAAGACGAACGAACCGCCGCCCATGCCCCGGCCCAGCGTCTCGAACGCCGCCCCGCCGGTCGCGAGGTGCACCACGTCCGGCGGATCGCCGAGCAGCGCCAGCACGTCGCCGAGCACGGGATTCACCTGGACGGCGCCGTAGGCGGAGACCAGCGGGTGGGCCTGCGGCCCGCCGTACACGACCGCCATGCCGTCGCTCCCCGCCCGCACCGGCGGCGGCAGCTCGGGGCGCCTGCCACCCAGGGGCCAGCGGCCGGTCACCGCCTGGCAGTTCAGGAAGCCGGGGGCGGACTGGTCGAACGGGTGCTCCAGCACGGCCAGCTCCCAGGGGACGTGCGGCTCCTGGGAGAGGATCAGCACGCTTGGGCGGCGCGGCGCCACCCGGACGGCCACCGCGTTCAGCAGCTCCCAGAAGCCCCGCGGAACCCGCGCGGCGACCTGCCGCCCCACGTTCTCCAGCGAGATGGCCTGCCCGGCCAGCCGCCGCCCGAACTCCGAGGCCCGCATGCCCAGCTCACAGACCTCCGCCTGGTCGGGCGTGACGAAGTGCGGTGACCCGTAGGTCCACCACAGCCTCCCCGGCCGGTCGCCGTGGACGATGACCGCGGTCACATCCGGCGCCTCCCCGTCGTCGGCCGGCCGCACCCGGGTGCCCGCGACCGGGTGCGGGGCGTTCTCCTGGCCGAGCAGGCCGGGGGAGTCGAGGACGGCGAGCGCGCGCACTCCGAAGCCGGTCACCTGCCCCCGCACGGTGTAGACCGCTTGGATCTGCCGGGCGGTCACCGGCTGGTCCTGCGCGAGGGCCACCAGCCCGATCCTCGCCCTGGGGTACGGCGTGGCCGCGTCGAGGCGGAGCCGCACCCGCCATCCGCCGGGCGCCTCGAACCCCTCGGCGATGAGCTGAACGTCCAGATCGACCGGCTCGTGCCCGGACGGCGCCGCCGCCGTACCCTCCGGGACCTCCCCGGGCGACAGGCCGACCTGCACCTCCGCACCCCAGCCGGCCACCACCTCGCCGGGCGCCTCGATCAGCGGGAACGTCTCCGGGGCCGGTCCGGCCGGCACCGTTTCCCGTTCCTGGCGCCGTCTGCGGAAGGCTCCGGTCAGCCGGCCGATCATGGATGTGGCGCGTTCCCCGCCGGGCTCCCCGACAGGTCTCCTGACCTGTCCGCCGTGTCCGCCGTCCCCGCCGTGTCCGCTGTCGTGCTCTCCGCTGCGCGTCCGGCCGGATTCCTGGACGGTGGCCCGGTCGTCCGGGCCGAGCAGCAGGCAGAGCCGTTCCCAGGCCGGGCCGTACTGGACGACCAGCGACATGACGGCGTCGGCCAGCGGCCCCGGAGCCTGCCTGCCCTCCTCGGCCAGCAGCGGATCGAGCCGGTCCCGCAGTTCCCCGGAGGCTCCGCCCAGCAGGTGATCGAGTTCGTCGCGGACGGTGTGTGCCGCCCTCATCACGGCCCCCGGGTCCATATCCGCCCCTCCTCGCTCCGGTCTGAGCCGATCTTCCCACTACGCGGCGGGTACGAGAGCCGGTACCCGGCGAGAATCAGAGCCGCATAAGGTGATATTCGTGAACTCCTAGGTGCGGGAAAGGGTGGGCTGTGCTGCCTGAAGTGGAGGCATGGCTGCGTGAGCGCACCTCAACGTCGGACGACTGGTCGTTGCCGTGGCTGTTGCGGGCCAAGGGCGACACCACGGTCAGCGTCGTGCTGCCCGCGCGTGACGAGGGGGAGACGGTCGGGGAGATCGTCACGGCGATCCGGCGTGACCTGATGGAGAAGGTGCCGCTCGTCGATGAGATCGTGGTCATCGACTCCCGCTCCGTCGACGACACCGCCGTGCGCGCCGCGCAGGCCGGGGCCACGGTGATCGCGCAGGACGAGATCCTGCCTGATCTGAAACCGCTGGACGGCAAGGGGGAGGCACTGTGGAAGTCTCTCGCCGCGACCTCCGGTGACCTGCTCGTCTTCGTCGACGCCGATCTGCGCGAGTTCCACACGTCGTTCGTGACCGGACTGCTCGGCCCGCTGTTCGGCGACCCCGGCGTGGTCTACGTCAAGGGCTGTTACGACCGGCCCCTGCAGAAGGTGCAGAGCGGTGGCGGCCGGGTCACCGAGCTGGTCGCCCGCCCCCTGCTCAACCTGCACTGGCCACTGCTCGCCGGATTCGTGCAACCCCTCGCCGGTGAGTACGCCGGGCGCCGGGCGGTGCTGGAGCGGGTCCCGTTCGTCACCGGGTACGGTGTGGAACTGGCCCTGCTGATCGACCTGCTCGACCTCGTCGGACTCGACGCCCTCGCCCAGGTCGACCTGGGCCGCCGTCTCCACTCCCACCAGTCCGCCGAGGCCCTGGGCGGCATGGCCGCCCAGATCCTGCAGGCCGCCTGGTCGAGGCTGGAACGCCAGAACAAGATGGTCTCGCTGCACACGCCGTCTCCCCGCCTGGCCCAGTTCCGGCGGGGTCCGGGCGGCCACCAGGTGACCGTCCGCGACGTGGCCGTGGGCGAACGCCCCCCCATGGTCACCGTCACCGGAGAGAGCCCCCGCGCCGAGAGCCGCCCCCCGCCCCGGCCGCCGCGATAAGCCATGGCCTCGCTCGCGGCTCGCGCCTTGATCAGCCCTGGCCGGGGCGGGGGGCGGCGCCGCCGAGGTGGGTGGGGCCGTGCGGATCGGCGCAGTGCGCGTCGGCGCCCTCGATGGTGAGCAGCCCGGAAGGCGCGTGGTCGACCTGCATCGTGGTGTGCTCGATGCCGTACTCGTCGTGGACCATCCGCTCGGCCGCCAGGCGCACGGCGTGACAGTCGGCTCCCGGCTCGACCAGGATGTGCGCCGACAGCGCCGGGTAACCCGAGGTGACCTCCCAGATGTGCAGGTCGTGGACCTCGACGACCTGATCCAGCGAGGCGGCCTTCCTGCCGATGTCGGCGGGGTTCATCCCGGCGGGTGCCGCTTCCATGAAGACCCTGCCGGCGTCGCGGACCAGGCCCCAGCCGGCCTTGAACATCAGCGCCGCGACCACGAGGGCGGCGATGGCGTCGGCCCTGCTCCATCCCGTCAGCCAGATGACGAGCCCGGCGACGGTGGTGGCGACGAAGGCGTAGAGGTCGTTCAGGATGTGCTGGAAGGCGCCCTCGATGTTGAGGCTCGACCGGTTGGCCCTGCTGAGCAGCCAGGTCGCGGCGAGATTGACCACGATTCCGGCCAGGCCGGTCACCACGACGTACAGGCCCTCGACCTCCGGCGGCTCGATCAGCCGCCGGACGCCTTCGTAGACGAAGTAGACGCTGAGCAGCAGCAGCGTGATGCCGTTGATCTGCGCCGAGATGATCTCCGCCCGTTTGAGGCCGTAGGTGAACCCGCCCTGCGGAGGCCGCGCCGCGATCCGCATCGCGATCAGGGCGAAGACGATCGCGATGGCGTCGGTCAGCATGTGCCCGGCGTCGGAGATGAGCGCGAGCGACCGGGCGGTGATGCCGATGACCACCTCGACCGCCATGAACCCGATGATCAGGGCGAGCGCGCCGGTCAGATAGCGGCGGTCGGCCTCGGCGCTGACGCCGTGCCCGTGCCCGTGGCCCTGTCCCCGTCCGTGTTCGCGCCCCTGCTCCTGTCCCCGTCCGTGGTTCCGGTCCCGGTCTCCGCCCCGATCTCGGACGGCGCGGTCAGTCATCGTCGCGCCCGTTCGCGCCGTGCCCGATATGGGCGATGGCCAGATCGAAGAGCATCCGCACGTGCGAGTCCGCCAGGCTGTGATAGGCCATCCGCCCGGACCTGCGGACCTTCACCACCCGGTGCATGCGCAGAAGTCGCAGGGCGTGTGAGGCGGCCGACATGCTCTGCCCGGTCGCCGCGGCCAGGTCGCACACGCACATCTCGCCCCCTTCGAGCAGCGCCGCCATCAGGCGCAACCGCCCGGGGTCGGCCAGCAGCCCGAAGACCTCCGCGAGCTCCCGCATCGCCTCCTCGGGGGGCAGCGTCTCGCTCACGGAGGCCACCCGGCCGGCGTCGACGACCGGTGTCACACAGACGTCGGGCACTGTGGCGGCAACATTTGAATGGTTATTCATATATTCAAGTGTAGAGCGGCCGGGCGGCACGTCAAGACACCCCTCTTGATCGCCCGCAGGGGCCGGACGGGCCGGAGGTTCGCCCATCTCGTGTGGTGCGGGGCGGCGGATCCGCCGTGGGTGGCCGGAGGGCCGGGGTGACGTATGAATGGTTGCTCAACTTTTCCTTCCAGGAGGTTTCGGGGCGGCTACCGACGGTCATTAAAGGTAACGGCAGGTTACTTTCAAGGCAAAGAGGTGGTCATGGCCTGGGTGACCGACCGTTCCCGCCCTCGGATCCCCGCCACTCGGCCGCCGGACGCGCGCGGAGCGGCATGTCCGGCGGCGGGAGAACGATCGCCCGCTCCGGAAAGACGCGGGAGGCCGGCCCGGCCGGCTCCGCGTACCCCGGTTTCCTCCCACAGATCCGAAAGCACCGCGAATCCGAAAGCACCGCGAAGGGCTCGGTGAACAGACCGTGAGCGAAGGACACAGGAGGCACGACCCGGAGCACGCCCCCCTGGTCGTGGTCGCGGACATGTCCGCGATGGGGCGTGGCCCGGGCTTCCATGCCCCGGGAGGCGGGGTGCTGACCCCCGCCGACGTGCGCAACAAGGTGTTCACCACCGTTCGCCTCCGCGAGGGTTACGACCTGGCCGAGGTCGACACCTTTCTCGGCCAGGTCGAGATCGCCCTGCGCGGGGTTCTCCAGGAGAACGCCGACCTCAACGCCCGGCTGGCCGGCACCGACGCCCGTGCCGGCCAACCGGCGCCCCACTCGGCGGGCGACAGCGCGGCGCGGATCGTGGCACTTGCCAGGGAGGCCGCCGACCGGGAGATCTCCAGGGCGCAGGAGGAGGCCAGGAGGGTGGTCGCCGGAGCCTACGTCCAGGCCGAGGCGGTGGAACGGCAGGCCGTGGGCAGGGCCGAGGCCCTTGAGCGTGACGTGCGGGACAGGCACCGCGCGGCCCTGGAGTCCGTGGAGAGCCTTCAGACGGCCCGCGAGGACCTGTCCGCCGTCGTGCGAGAGTACGGCAGCCGCCTCGTGGGGAGCCTGGAGGAGCAGGTCCGTCAGGTGCGGAACCTGCTCCATGAGCTGGAGGGGCAGGCCGATCCCGGGGGGCAGGGCGGTCTGTCACCGGCCGGTTCCGTTTCCCGGACGGCACCAGTTCCCGTTCCGGTGACCTCCGCCTCCCGCGCGGCGGACGCCACGTTCTCCACGGCGAACTCCAGGGCCACGGCCGGTGTCACGGTCTCGCCGGCCGGCTCCACGACCAGCCCCGTGGTCCCGTCGGCCACTCCCGCGGCCGACTCCCCGGCCTCCCCGGCGCGTCACGCGGACATCGGGCGCCACGGCGGCGACATGCGCCCCCGAGGTATGTCGTGATCTCCGGCTGGGGGGCGTCTCCGTGGTATGTCGTGGTCCCTGACCTCCGAGGTCTCATCGACAAGGGGTGGTGACAATGCCGCTGGCGCATTGGGCACGGGCGGTTCCGGTGCTGGAGGACGGGCGGCCCCCCGGCTCCGGCACCTGGATCGCGGTGGCGCTGGTCTGCCTGGCCACCCTCGCGGGGGCGTGGCTGGCACGGTCCAACGCCCGGCATGTGGCGGGCTGGCTGACGGTCGCCTCCGTGGTGATGCTGATCACCGCCGTGACGGACATGCTTCCGGACGCGTGGCACGACGCGGTCGAGGTCGGAGTGCCCCTGTGGGGCCTCGGGGGCGCGG
The DNA here is from genome assembly GCF_040614315.1 of Streptosporangium sp. NPDC006007. NCBI lineage: Bacteria > Bacillati > Actinomycetota > Actinomycetes > Streptosporangiales > Streptosporangiaceae > Streptosporangium > Streptosporangium sp. NPDC006007. The sequence continues at coordinate 23,476 of NZ_JBEXUG010000032.1, forward strand.
TGGCGGTCGGCTTCCTGGTGGTCACCTATTTCACCCGCAGGGCGTGCGGGCACGGCCACGAGGAGAGGCGGGCCGCCGGAAACCACGCCCCCGGCCGTCACCGCCGGGTCAACGAGATGGTCGGGGCCGCCCTGTACGGCGGGATGGGAACCGCGGCCGCGCTGACCGTTCACCGGGCGATCGAGGGGGCGACGCTGGCGCTGAGCACCTCCGCCGTGGTCGTGATAGCGCTGGCCGTGCACTCCGCCAGCGAGGGGCTGGCACTCACCGCTCTGCTCGACATGGCCAAGCAGTCCTTGACCCCGTGGCTGGTGGTGTCGTGCGCGAGTCCTGGGATCGGGGTCCTGATCGCCACCGCCGGCCCCCTGCCGAAGGGTGCTGTGCCTCTGCTGCTCGGTGTGGTGACCGGAATCATGCTGCGCACGGCGCTGGTCGGCATGAGACTCGCGGCCCGCAACCAGGAGGGCGGCCTGTCACGGTGGCAGCTGACCTTCGCGGCGGTCGCCGCCGTCACGATCGGCACGTTCATGATGTTCGCCCACTGAGGCCCTCCGACTCCGGCGCCGGCCACGCCGGAGTCAGCGATCGACGTCGGCCGGGCGAACGCCGGCCGACCAGCGTTGCTCGATGCGGCCCAGATGCCACACCGTGAGCGCGATGATCCAGGTGGCCACGAACAGGGCGACGCCGCCGTAGCCGACGTAGTTGAGGTCAAGGGCGGCGATGGCCCCCAGGGGGCCGGACCGGATGCCGAGTTTCTCGGAGAGCAGGCCGATCAGCTCGATCGCTCCGATGATCATCGCGACGGCGACGGACAGCGCGGTGATGGTGATGTTGTAGTAGACCTTGCGCACGGGTTTGGAGAAGGCCCAGCCGTAGGCGAAGTTCATGAAGCAGCCGTCCATGGTGTCCAGCAGGCTCATCCCGGCGGCGAACAGCACGGGCAGGGTCAGGATCGCGTACCACGGCAGGGCGAACGCGGCGGCCCCGCCCGCCAGCACGAGCAGGGAGATCTCGGTGGCGGTGTCGAAGCCGAGGCCGAACAGCACGCCGACCGGATACATGTGCCAGGGCTTGCGCACGGCCTTGGTCGCTCCGCCGAGGACGCGGTTCATGAGGCCCCGCCTGTTGAGCTGCTCCTCCAGTGCGGCCTCGTCGTAGGCGCCGCGGCGCATCTGCCGGAAGACCTTGACGATCTGCCACAGGATCACGGCGTTGATCGCCGCGATGACCATGAGGAAGATGCCGGAGACCAGGGTGCCGATCAGGCCGGTGACGGTCTGCAGCGGGGATGCCCGGTTCTCGACCTGGCCGGCCAGGGTGCGGACGCCGACGCCGAGCAGGAGGCACAGCGCGAAGACGATGGTGGAGTGGCCCAGAGAGAACCAGAAGCCCACCGAGACCGGGCGCCGGCCGTCGGCCATGAGCTTGCGGGTGGTGTTGTCGATGGCCGCGATGTGGTCGGCGTCGAAGGCGTGCCGCATGCCCAGGACGTAGGCGGTGACGCCCAGCCCGACAGTGAAGGCCCCCGCCTGGCCCAGCCGGTAGTTGTGCGGGGCGACCAGGACGATCAGGGAGAGCCAGCCCGCGATGTGCAGTGCCGCGATGACGAGGGCCATCCCCGCGATGCGGCTCCACTCCCCGCCGGAGAGGGGGCGCCTGCGCGCGGAGCCCGAGATGGCGGCGGGTGAACTCATAGGGCCGCTCCGACGGAGACGGACAAATACCCTACAAACCTAACTTCACTGCAAAAGAGGTGCAATAGCGATATATATGCTTAAAGGTCATGATACTTGCTGGTGTTGGTACGGAGAGATTGCCAAAGGCGCGGCGCGGCGACTCAGCGCCGCCACGACAGAGCGGCAGTAGCGAGGATCGAGGATGCGGTAACGGCGGGACCGCGGGCCGGTTCCGCACCTGCCCGTCATCCTCCACAGCTCCGCGGTGCCGGGGTCCATAATCACGGGCGGAAGCGTTGAGCCGTACCGTTCACCCGAAAACGCGGGGCCGCGAGACCTCCTGCGGGTATCCCAGGACCGGTGTGCCCCGGACCGGAACGGCACTCTCATGACCGGCTTGAAGTGCGGGCCGGGTAGGAGGGTGCCGTTCGTCACGGCTGCGGGTGACCTACTACGGCTTGCGGGCGACGCCGCAGAACTGGGACACCTCGTTGGGCTCGCCCCACGGGGTGGGTTCGTGACGCCAGCGGGAACAGGACACCACGCCGGGCTCAAGCAGTTCCAGGCCGTCGAAGAAACCGGCGAGCTGGGCGCGGTCACGGGCCACGATCGGGGTGCCGCCGCGTTCCATGAACCGCCGCATCGCCTCGTGCATGGCATCGCCGTGAACCTCGGCGGTGGCGTGCGCGATCGCCAGATAGCTGCCGGAGGGGATGGCGTCGATCAGGTCCCGTACGACCCCCAGGGCCTCGTCGTCGTCCACGAGGTGGTGCAGGATCCCCAGCAGCATCAGCCCCACCGGCTTGGTGAAGTCGAGGGTCTCCGCGGCGACCTCCAGAATGTGACGGGGGTTTCGTAGGTCGGCGTCGATGTAGTTGGTCAAACCCTCGGGAGTGCTGACGAGCAGGGCGCGGGCGTGGGTCAGGACCAGCGGGTCGTTGTCGACGTAGACGATCCGGCACTCCGGCGCGATCCGCTGGGCGACCTCGTGGGTGTTGTCGGCGGTGGGCAGGCCAGTGCCGATGTCCAGGAACTGACGGATCCCGGCGTCGGCGACCAGGTGGGTGACGCAGCGGCCCAGGAACGCCCGGTCGGCACGTGCCGAGTCGGCTATGCCGGGGATGAGCTGCTCGACCATGGTCCCTGCGTCGCGGTCGGCCGGGTAGTTGTCCTTGCCGCCCAGCCAGTAGTTCCAGATGCGGGCCGAGTGTGGCCGGTCGAAACCGAGGTCGATGGGTTGGCCTGGGTCACGGGGGGTGCTCATGGGCGCTTCCGTTCATGCGGTATTCGCACCGGATATGGTCAGCCTAGTTGATCACGCACACCGTGATCGCGGCAAACCTCGCCCGCTTCCCGCCTTCCGCCGTCTTCTCAGGTACGTGTCCCGATAGGGCCGGGACACCGTGACCGAGACTCGCACGGAGCCGGTGTCACCCACATCGAAGTCGGCATCGGCGCGGCCTGACCACCGGCGTTGCCAAAACTGTGCATTGTCCCGCACGTCGCTCAGATGGTTCGCGCACCCGCGAACCAGACTGTGGTCATGAGCGAGCGTGACGCGGGCGTGGCAGCGGCGCGGGCCGAGTACGCGGGCGCCGTGTACGGCTCGCTGCTGGCCGCCTCCGTGGTCGCGGGCAGCACCGTCGAGGGCGGGCCGCCTTCGGCGGCGGACCTGGTGATCCTGCTGATCTGTACGGGGGTCGTGTTCTGGATCACCCACGTGTACGCCCAGCTCGTCAGCCGGGGATACCCGACACGGGCCTTCACCTGGGCGAACGTCCACGGGATCGCCAGGCAGGAATGGCCGCTGGCCCAGGCGTCCTTCCCTCCGGCCATCGCCGCCGCCTTCGCCTCGGCGTTGGGGGCGTCGGACGCGGTGGCGGCCTGGGTGGCGCTGTGCGTGGCGGTCGCCGGCCAGGTCACCTGGGCGGTCGTCGCCGCGCTGAAGACCCGCTGGACCACGGGCGTCGTGGTGGTCTCCGGGATCGCCAACCTGATCCTCGGGCTGGCCATCATCGTGCTCAAGACCCTGGTCTCCGCCCACTGAGCGCGTGGACCCGGCCAACAAGAAGATCACGATCGAGCATGTGCTTCCGGAGACCTCCACTCTGGAGTGGCTGGGGCAGCCGGCGGCAAGGAGGTCGAGCTGCCGCACAGACAGCCCGTTCACACCCTTGGCGACCTGACGCTGAGCGGCTATGACTCCGCTCTGGGCAATGTCCCGTTCGGCAGGAGGCGGGACCTGCCGGCGCAGAACGGGATCGCGATGAACCAGGAGATCTCCGTGCGGACGCGGTGGAGCAAGTGCGGTGCCCTCGTGCTCACGTCGCGAGGGTCAGACGACGCTGGTGAAACTCCTCTACGTCTTTCATGCCGGGATAGCGCGCGGTAAGGACCTCGTCGAGGTAGGCGGCACGGGAGTGGACACGTTCGACTATCCGGGGTGACTCCAGGGCTTGGGAGGCCATTGTGATGGCCTCGTCGGGGGAGCCAAGTCCGGCGAGGGCAATGCCGAGATCGATTCGAGCGATCGCTTCGCGGCTGGGGGATCGGATCTCGATCGGCTTCGACTCGTGTGTGGCGACCGCTGCCTCCGCACGCTGACGTGCCTTCTCGAAGTCACCCAGCGAGATGTAGGCCGCCGCCGGATAGTCGGTCATCGTGTGCCCTGCAGCCAGAGCGCCCATGTCGATTCCGAAGCGTCCTGCCGCACGTGCGGGTAGCCGCCCGTATATTTCCTCGGCCGAGTGAAGTAGCGACTCACACTCTGCTCGCTGTCCAAGGTGGGCGTGCGCCCGGGCTGCTTGGACGCTCAGCCGTAGGGTCAGTACATGATCGGCGGGCGTTTTGGTCATGCCTCTTCGTGCGGCTGAAATGGCGAGATCCGGTCGCCTGGCATTCATCGAGATGGAGGCCGTGACGTTGGCCGCCCAGGCATACAGCTCGTCGTGTCCGGCCTGGTCTGCATACTCGAAGGAGTCGATGGCATATGCGCGAGCGGCAACAGGGTTGCTTAGCTCATAAGCCAGCCAGGCGAGGGTCTCCGACAGCCACCCGGCATAGACGAACAGCTCACGACCCTCCTTGAGTGTGTGCGGGCTGCGGATGAGCTGGTCCACCCGCTGACGGTAGGCACGGGCAACAGCGAACACGTCGGCCGGTGACCGTCGGTGGAAGCCTCCGACGATGTCGGTCACCGCGACCTCAAGATGATCGAGAGTCGCGCGGCCGACGGCGGTTTGGCCGGCGCGGCGGGTGAACTCCATGGCCTCTTCGGCGGCGTCGCCCAGCACCCGGCCCATGGCGGTGGCCAGGCCGACCTTGAGCGCATCACGGCGGTTCGTGGGATCACCTGCTCCCTCATGATGCTCGGGGGATCGGCCCCCATTGTCCGTTGTGCCGTCGTATGGGCTCAAGGTGCGCTCGGGTGCGAACAGGATGGCCTCGGGGATGCCCATCGCCCGGCTGAACAGCAACCGGTAGCGCTCCGACAGCATCGCGATCACACCGGACTCCCACCGGCGGATCGTGCGCACCAGCGACTCGTGATCGGGCAGGTCACGACCGGCATCCCCGGCCGCCGCCCGCAACCGCCGCGCCGTGGTGTGCACATCCCAGCCCAGCGTCTTGCGCTCGGCACGCACCCGCACCGCCCACGCGGGAAACACGCCGTCTCCGGCCACCGCCATCACCTCTTGAATTGACCCCGTCGGGAACACCCGCCACACCCATTGTCACTCTCCGAAATCGACCGTGCGCGATATCGGAGACACCGGTGTGGCCGGTGGCCGAAAGAGGACACGACGCGTGGTCGCATCGGCGGAGACGGGATCCGTCCGTGGTTGTTAATCGATCGGCTCTGAGTGGGGGGCGTTCAGGGGCAGAGTGCACTCGGGGGTGCGCCACGCCGACTGCCTGTCGAGTGTTATTGGGTTGATATGAGATGTTTTGGGGTGTTTTAGGACCTCGGTCGTCAAGGAAACAATTAGACCTGCCGGGTAAGTCCGGCTCCCGGCGTCCTCCGGCGTCCTCCGGCGTCCTCCGGCGTCCTCCGGCGTCCTCCGGCGTCCTCCGGCGTCCTCCGGCGTCCTCCGGCGTCCTCCGGCGGCCCCGCGGTTCTCCGGTCCTGCCGTGTTCCGCCGGTCGAGGCCGAAGAACACGCGGGGACAGCCGATGTGATCGGCGTCGTCGCCCGTTGCCACCCTCCGTGATCAGCCTCCCCCGTCTTCTACTGGCGTCGATGGATTCGGTGACCGGAGGTGGGCGCGCGGTGGACGAGCGAACGGAGGGAAACGTGGTGGCGGGATGGGAACTGGCCCGGCGGCTGCCGTGGTGGACGGTCTGGTACGGCGAGCACACCGGGAGTTTCTGGGCGGTTCCCCGGGCCGGGCACCTGTCGGCCGTACCGCACATCGAGGCGGCGACCCCGCAGGAGCTGGAGCGCGCGGCCAGGCACATCGAGCATGTCGTCGCCCGGCGGGGAGCGCCGCCGTACGGCGAGCCGTCCGCCGGGGAGGCAGCCCCTTTCGGAAGGGAGGCGCGGGGCGGGCCACCGGGAGCCGGGAGTCCACCGCCGGGCCGTACGCCCCGGGGATCCCGGTGACCGTGGAGAGGGCGCTCGGCGAGCTCCGCCGTGAACTGCACGTTCTCGGGGTGCCGACCGAGGAGCGGGACGTTTTCTGGATGCGCTCCGGGGATCCGATGCTCAGTCTCGCGCCGGGCCTGGTCGTCTGGGTGGGTGCCGAGTGGTTCCGGTGGATCGGTGAGAGGTGCAGGTGGCGCTACCACGCGGTCGGCGACCCGGCCGGAGCGGCCCGTCTGATCCACCGAATCCACAGGCATCCCCGGGAGGAGCCGCCGGGAGGCGGCGGCGCCGCACAGCGGTGATCTCCCCGGGCTCGTCAATCCCGCTGCCTCCGGCCCGATGTTCGTCCGCGAGCACAGGGGCGCGGTGTCGCACCGCTCGGACTGAGACGTCTCGGGCGGACGTCAGGAGGGTCAGGCGGGGGAGGATGTCAAGGGAGCGGACGGTTTCCCGCTCGTCGCCTCGGCGCGGTGCCTGGCGACGAGGGCCGCGTGGGTGGGGCCGTCCGGCGCGTGGAAGAGGCGGTTGGAGGCGAACTCCTTACGCAGGACCGGCACCACCTCCTCGCCGAGGAAGTCGATCTGCTCAAGTACGGTCTTCAGTGGCAGCCCGGCGTGGTCCACCAGGAACAGCTGGCGCTGATAGTCGCCGAAGGAGTCCCGGAAGGTGAGGGTCTTGTCGATGACCTCCTGGGGGCTGCCCACGGTGAGGGGGGTCCTCTCGGTGAACTCCTCCAGTGACGGACCGTGGCCGTAGACGGGCGCGTTGTCGAAGTAGGGGCGGAACTCGCGTACCGCGTCCTGAGAGTTGCGCCGGATGAAGACGTGGCCGCCGAGTCCGACGACGGCCTGTTCGGGGGTGCCGTGCCCGTGGTGCGCGAAGCGCTCCCGGTACAGCTCGATCAGGCGCATGAAGTGCTCTCTCGGCCAGAAGATGTTGTTGGCGAAGAACCCGTCGCCGTAGCGGGCGGCCTGTTCGGCGATCTCCGGGCTGCGGATCGAGCCGTGCCAGACGAACGGCGGAACCCCGTCCAGCGGCCGGGGCGTCGAGGTGAACGCCTGAAGCGGTGTGCGGAAACGCCCCTCCCAGTCCACCACGTCCTTGTGCCACAGCTCGTGTAGCAGCGCGTAGTTCTCGATGGCCAGCGGGATGCCCTGACGGATGTCCTGCCCGAACCACGGGTAGACCGGCGCGGTGTTGCCGCGGCCCAGCATCAGGTCGACGCGTCCGCCGGCCAGGTGCTGCAGCATCGCGAAGTCCTCGGCGATCTTGACCGGGTCGTTCGTGGTGATCAGGGTCGTGGATGTGGAGAGGATGAGCCGCTCGGTCCGCGCGGCGAGGTAGCCGAGCATGGTCGTCGGCGACGACGGCACAAAGGGCGGATTGTGATGCTCGCCGGTCGCGAAGACGTCGAGATCGACCTCCTCGGTCTTGAGGGCGATGGCGACCATCGCCTTGATCCGCTCGTGTTCGGTCGGCGCCCGGCCGGTGGTGGGGTCGACGGTGACGTCGCCCACCGTGAAGATCCCGAACTGCATCGTGCTCGTCCTCCTCACTGCCAAAAACTGTTGAGCGTTCAGCCACTCCTGGTATTGCGAAGATCAACCCTATTCCCGCCTCCCGTCCGTCCCCCGTTCGCATCCGCCGTCGCGGAGCCGCAGCGGGGCATCCGGTCGTGCGTGGAGACCATGTCGCCTGGCACGGCGGGGAGGTCTTCAAGGGCCGCGCCTTGGCCGCGGCTTGGCCGCGGCTTGAGGGGCCGTCCGTGACGGCGCCGGGGACGCGAGGTGTGTCACCGTCCGGGGTGTGCCCGGTGACCTCGCCGGAGGGACGGCACCCGCCCCCGCCGGAACACCGATGTCACCTCCGGTGGGAAGGACGAGGGTGGGTGAGCCACCGGTAGACGGCCGCGGTGGTCAGTCCGTAGACCAGGTGCGGGACGGCGTCGGCGACCCAGGAGGACGCCTCCCAGTCGCGCGGGTCGGTCAGCCCGAGCGCGGTGAGCGGGGTGTCGGAGGCGGACATCGCGGCCACGGACAGCCCGAGGGCGGCCACCGGCAGGGACGGGCGCCGGTCACGGGAGAGCAGGCCGTACAGCGCCCCGACCCCCAGACCCGTGGCGTATCCGAGCAGCGCGCCCAGGCCGTCACGGCGGTTCTCACCGACGCCACCGGAGCCGAGGTCGACGCCGAGGCGCCCGGCGAGGTCGTCGGCGGCCTCGCCGGGCAGTTCGCTGGCCGGACGGCCGCGCACGGTCATGTCCAGGTAGGTGACGACGTTCAGCGCGGTGGTGCCCGCCGCGGCCGCGACGACCCCGGCCACCACATTCCGTCCGCATGACATGCGTGTTCCCCCCGAACGATCCCCGCCGCCCCTCGGACCCGCCTCCGAGGCGGTGACCAGGTGGATATTCCCGCCGATGCCATGACCAACCGCCGTCGTCCGCCGTCTCCGGTGACCCGCCCCGCGCTCCGTTACCGTCCCACGTCCCCTGTTACCGGCCCGCGTTCCGTGATCGGTTCCGTGCCCGGTGATCAGCCGCCGGGCACGGCGCGCCGCCGTTCCTCGTACAGCAGGCCGAGCCGGTCGATCCGCCAGAGCTGGGCGAGCACGACGAGCGTCATGCCGAAGACGGTCGGCCAGACGAGGAGGGCGATCAGGCCCCAGACCAGCAGCGCGAACCCGGCGACGCCCAGGGGAATCAGCAGCCGCAAGATCCCCCGATGCCCCTGCGGCACCTGATCGGGCTTGAGCAACCACAGTTTCTCGCCGTAGATCCCCCTGGCGGCCCAGCCTCGCGGGGTCTCGATCGGCGGGAACACGTGCGGGTTCAGCCAGAGCCAGACGATCACGGCGGCGATCGGAAGCAGCGACCACCAGCCGATCCAGGTCCGGCTCCAGATGGCGAGGATCATCGCGGGGATCGCGGCGAAGCGTGTGTAGACGCTCCACGGGTTGGCGTGCCGCTTCCACGCCTCATCGGTCATACGGAAGGTGTCGGCCACCACGGTCAGTGGTTTCATGCCGGCCTCCAGGGGAGTGAGGGGCCGTGGGCCTGGTGAGGCCCACGGCGAGGGTACGGATGGTGGCCTCCAGCACCTCTCCGTAGGTGGCGCCGTAGTCCTCGCGATGCGCGACCACGAGCCCCACCGTCCGGAGCACGCTGATGAGGATCTCGGGCGCGAGGTCGTCCACGATGAGACCCTGACGTTGGCCGGAGCGGAGGAAATCGACCAGCGGTGCGACGACGTACGGGTTCACTCTGGCGACCTCGGCCTCACCCACCCGCCTGCTGACCGCGCGCAGCTCGTCGGGGTGGCTGAGCAGGCGCCGGTAGAAGGGGTCGTTCGACAGCAGGTCGGTCAGTGCCCGCATCACCTCCACCAGGGCCTCGGTGTCGGGGCGCCGGTCGGCCGCCCTGGCCAGGGAGGCTCCGATGAGGGGGGCTCGGCGGACCATCACCTCCAGGTAGAGCGCCTCCTTGGAGTCGAAGAACGCGTAAAAGCTGCTCTTGGCGATGCCCGCCGGAGCCACCAGCTCCTCCAGTGAGGTCTTCTTCACCCCGTGCGCGGCGAAGAGCCGCTCGGCGGTCTCCAGCAGGCACGCGGTGATGCGCTCGCGGTCTTCCGCGTCGAAGGCGATGGCCATGCTCTCCTCGTTAAAGCTATGAACGAATCGTTTTTATGTTCATAGCTCACCCTACGGCAACCCCCGCGGTCTGTCGACGAGAACGTCGGCGGACGGATCCGTTTGGGGGACGGGGGAGGCGGAAGTCCCCTGTGGTGGGGACTTTCGGCGGCTGCGCCGCCCGGCGGGGAATGATCGTATGAGAGATGACAATCACGGAGGTCGATATGACGGCACATGTAGTGGTGGGTACCGACGGTTCGTCCCCGGCGAACGCGGCGGTCGAGTGGGCGGCCGACGAGGCGGCCCGGCGCGGGTGCGCGCTGAGAATCGTTCATGTGCGCGAGCCGTGGGTCTACGACTCCTCGCACCGGACCGCGTCCGGTTTCCGTGACTCCCTGACGGAGCAGTCCCGGGCCGTGCTGGACGCCGCGGCGCGTCTGGCGGGTGAGCGGGTCCCGGGCCTCGCGGTGGACACGTCGATGGAGACCGGCCGGGTGGCCGAGGTCATGCGGCGCGAGGCCGAGGGCGCCGAGCTGGTCGTGGTGGGCAGCCGCGGGCGAGGCGGGTTCGCCGGGCTGCTGCTCGGCTCCGTATCCCTCGCGCTGGCCGGGCACGTGACCACGCCGGTCGTGGTCGTCAGAGGAGAGCCCAAGCAGGTGTACGGCGAGGTCGTCGTGGGGTTCGACCAGTCCCCGGAGTCGGAGGCCGCACTGCGGTACGCCTTCCAGGAGGCCGTCCGCCGTGGTGCGCGGCTGCGTGCGATCCACTCCTGGGAGTTGCCCGTCCTGGCGGCGGGTGCCACCGCCTACACGCCGCTGGTCGAGGATGTCTTCGAGGCCGAGCGACGTCTGGCCGCGGACACCCTCGTTCCGTGGCGGGAGAGGTATCCGCGGGTCGAGGTGGAGGAGACGGTGCTCTACGGGCACCCGGTCCGCGACATCTGCGAGGCCTCGGCCGCCGCGGACCTCGTCGTGGTCGGGTCACGCGGACTGGGCGGGTTCGGCTCGGCCGTACTGGGTTCGGTGAGTCACGGGGTGCTGCACCACGCCGGCTGTCCCGTCGCCGTGGTGCGCGCCGGGAAGGACGAGTGATCGGACGTCCGGAGGGGGCCCGCGAGTCCGCGAGCCCGGAAGAAGGTGCGGCCGGGGAGGTGCTTCGCGGGGGACGTGACGGGGGTGTGCCGCAGGGGACGTGACCGGACGTTCATCTGCAGGATGGCTGCTTTCGGATAGGTGGCCACTGTCCTGGACAATTAGGACGAAAGTCCTCTTCGGCGAGGCCTGCCGGCCCTACGGCGGGCCTCCGGCGGTCCGAGATTCTTACGAGGACATCACTTGTGAGACGGAGCGCCCATGGACGTCTTGGACCTGTCACGCTGGCAGTTCGGGATAACGACGGTCTACCATTTTCTTTTCGTCCCGTTGACGATCGGCCTGTCGGTCATCGTGGCCGGACTGCAGACCGCCTGGTATCGCACCGGCAAGCCCGCCTACCTGCGGCTGACGAAGTTCTGGGGAAAGCTCTTTCTGATCAACTTCGCGATGGGCGTGGTCACCGGCATCGTGCAGGAGTTCCAGTTTGGGATGAACTGGAGTGACTACTCCCGTTTCGTGGGTGATGTGTTCGGTGCCCCCCTGGCGATGGAGGGCCTGATGGCCTTCTTCCTGGAGTCCACCTTCCTCGGACTGTGGATCTTCGGCTGGGACAGGCTGTCGCCCAGGCTGCACCTGGCGACGATCTGGGCGGTGGCGATCGGCACCAACCTGTCGGCCTACTTCATCCTGGCGGCCAACTCGTGGATGCAGCACCCGGTCGGCTACCGGCTCAACCCCGAGACCGGCCGGGCCGAGCTCACCGACATCTGGGCGGTGCTCACCAACTCCACCGCCCTGGTCACCCTCCCGCACGTCATCTTCGGCGCGTTCATCACCGCCGGGGCGTTCATCACCGGTGTCAGCGCCTGGCAGCTCCTGAAGAAGCGGCACATCGAGCTGTTCCGCACCTCGGCGCGGATGGCGATGGCCGTCACCCTGGTCGCCTCGGTGGGCGTCGCCTTCAGCGGCCACTGGCAGGCGCAGATCATGACCGAGCAGCAGCCGATGAAGATGGCCGCGGCCGAGGCGCTCTGGGAGGACGAGTCCTCCGCGGGCTTCTCGATCTTCGCCGTCGGTGACGTCGCCCGTGGCCGCAACCACATCAACCTGCAGATCCCCTACGGTCTCAGCCTGCTGTCCACCAACACCCTGGACGGCCGGGTCGAGGGCATCAACGACGTCCAGGCCCGTTACGAGGCCCTGTACGGCCCCGGCGACTACCGGCCGATCATCGGCGTGGCCTACTGGTCCTTCCGGCTGATGATCGGGTTCGGTGTGCTGGCCGCGCTGCTCGCGGCGGCGGGTCTCTGGCTCACCCGGCGTGGCAGGCTCCCGGAGAATCCGTGGTTCCACCGGATCGCGATCTGGGGCATCGGCCTGCCGTTCCTGGCCAACTCCCTGGGGTGGATCTTCACCGAGATGGGCCGCCAGCCGTGGACCGTCTTCGGTGTCATGCGCACCGCGGCCGCGGTCTCGCCGGGTGTCGACATCCCCGAGGTCGCGATAACCCTGGTCGGCTTCACCCTGCTCTACGGCGTGCTCGCGGCGATCGAGGTCCGGCTGCTGCTGAAGTTCATCCGGATCGGTCCCGAGGACGAGCCCGGTCAGGAGTCCGCGGACGTCGCCCCCGCCCTTTCCTACTAAACCTTCCTTAATCGTGTTAAGGATTTCTACCAAGGACCGTTCATGGAACTCACCACCGTCTGGTTCCTGCTCATCGCCGTACTGTGGACCGGCTACTTCGTCCTGGAGGGCTTCGACTTCGGCGTCGGCGTCCTGCTGCCCTTCCTCGGCAGGGACGAGACCGACCGGCGGACGATCCTGGCCACCATCGGACCCGTCTGGGACGGCAACGAGGTCTGGCTGATAGTCGCCGGAGGCGCCACCTTCGCCGCCTTCCCCGAGTGGTACGCCACCCTGTTCTCCGGCTTCTACCTGCCGCTCTTCGCGATCCTGGTCGCGCTCATCCTGCGCGGGGTCGCCATCGAGTATCGAGGTAAGAGCGACAACCCGCGTGGCTGGGACCGCTCCATGTTCTTCGGCTCGCTGCTGCCGGCCTTCCTGTGGGGCGTGGCGTTCGCCAACATCGTCCGGGGCGTCCCGCTGGACGCCGACCACGAGTACACCGGTTCGCTGCTCACGCTGCTCAACCCGTACGCGCTACTGGGCGGCCTGGCCACGCTCACACTGTTCACCCTGCACGGCGCGCTTTTCCTGACGCTGCGCACCGAGGGTGACCTACGGGCGCGCGCCGCCACCCTGAGCAAACTGCTGGCCCTGGCCGCATTGGCCGTGGGCGGCGCCTTCCTGGTGATCACTCAGCTCACCGTGGGCAGGCCGGCCACCTGGGTCGTGGCCGGGATCGCCGCGGCGGGGATCGGGGCGTCGCTGCCCGCCACCCTGCGCGGCCGGGACGGCTGGGCGTTCACCGCCAGCGCGGTGGCGATCGTCGCGGTCACCGTCACCCTCTTCGGCAACCTCTGGCCCAACGTGATGCCCGCACTGGATCCGGCCAACAGCCTGACCGTCGACAATGCCTCCTCCACCCCCTACACGCTGGCGGTGATGACCTGGGTCGCGGTCGTCTTCACCCCGCTCGTGCTGGCCTACCAGGGCTGGACCTACTGGATCTTCCGCCGCCGGCTCACCCGGAGCAGGTCTTAGCCGGTCCGCGGAGGGTGCCGTCGTGTCTCCGGCGCCCTCCGCCGGTGCCGGACCCGGCAGGCGGTGCGGGGTGGACCATCTCCGTCTCCGGCGTCTTCCCTGATCGGGATCCGGCTCCCGGCCCGGTTCCGCGATCGGGGAAGACGGGCTCTAGCAGCAGACCCGGATGCCGGCCATCTGGTCGGTGCGGACGGTGATGAAGTGGTCGCGGCCGTCGGGCATCCACGGAATCAGCGGAAGTCTCGACAGCCGTGCGACCTCCTTGGGAGCGTGGACCGCCCGCGCGTGCCCGACCACGGTGACCGACCAGCCGCTACGCATCGCGGCGTCGAAGTCGTCGGCCTCGAAGGCCACCACGGCGTCGATCGCCGCCGTGGCCAGCTTCGAGCCCGCCGTCGTGCGGATCACGATCTCCGTACCGTCCAGGCAGAAGGCCACGGGCTGGACCGCGGGCAGAGCGCGATCGGTGAAGACGATTCGTCCGATCGGGACGGAGGAGAGGAGCTCTCCGCACTCCAGGCGGGAGAGCGTCTGCGAACAGGTGGAGTCCAGCTTCATATTTCCAGCCTGCCCGAGGTGGGGAGGGCTGTTCAGGGCCGAAGGTCCCGTCATTCGTGACGATCTGCCTTCATCCGGGCCGCCAGCGCCGCCACCTGGGTACGGCGCTGCATGCTGAGCTTGGCCAGCAGGTTCGAGACGTAGTTCTTGACGGTCTTCTCCGCCAGGAACATCCGCTCGCCGATCTGCCGGTTGGTCATGCCCTCGCCGATCAGCTCCAGGATGAGGCGCTCCTGGTCCGACAGGGCCGCGAGCGGATCCTTCACGCTCGCCTGGTCGCGCAGGCGCCGAAGCATGCTGGAGGTGGTCTGCGGGTCCAGCAGCGACTGGCCGGTGGCCACCGTCCGCACCGCCCCGACCAGGTCCGAGCCGTGGATCTGCTTGAGCACGTATCCCGCGGCGCCCGCCATCACCGCGTTGAACAGGGCCTCGTCGTCGGCGAACGAGGTCAGCATCAGGCAGGCCAGCTCCGGCATCTTGGACCGGACCTCGCGGCACACGTCCACGCCGCTGCCGTCGGGCAGCCGCACGTCCAGGACCGCCACGTCCGGCCGGAGCGCCGGGATGCGGGCCACCGCCGACTCCACGGTCCCGGCCTCACCGATGACCTCGATGTCGTTCTCCGACTCCAGCAGCGCGGCCACGCCTCGCCGTACCACCTCGTGATCGTCTACCAGGAAAACGCGAATCATGTTCCGCACGCTATTGCCTTTCCGGCCCGAGTGGGTAGAGGGCCGGCTCCCCGCCCGATGAGACCCGGCCCCGTCCACGCCCGTGACCCGGATCACAAGGATGACGCGGTTCGGCCGGTGAAGCGGGCGGCGTGGACCGTGGCGGCTCCGCCTTCTTACCGGGATCGCCGGTTGCCGCCGGTGGCGTGGAGGCGGTGAAGGTCGAGGATCGGCTGCAGGAACCAGAGGCAGCCGGCGGTCAGAGCCACCGCGCCGCCTAAGAGCACGGCGGGCAGGTTGCCGACGGCGATCTCCATGACCAGCGCGATCGCACTGGTCATGGAGATCACCAGGGCGACCATGCCGACGGTGCCGATCCGGTTGGCCCGGCGGAGCATCTTCTCCTTCAACGGGGTTCGGAAGAGCAGTAGATGCTGGGCCGCGGGGGTGATGAAGCACACCGAGGTCAGGGCGCTGCTGAGCAGCGCGAGGAGGAACAGCCACCGGCCGGCCGGGGTGACCTTCGGGAAACCGGCCTGGAAGGGAAGGGTGAGCAGGAAGGCGAACAGCACCTGGACCCCGGTGACGGAGACGCGCAACCCCTGGAGGAGCTCGCCCAGCTCCCGGTCTATCCGCGCCTTGCCGCTCTCACCGGGCGCGGGGGCCTCATCCCCAGAGGGGCTCCTGTTCACCTGATCTGTCCAGAACACATGGAACGCGACCTTCGGCCTTGTCGTGTCGATGATGCGCCGAGGCGTGGAGTCCGGGCAACCCGGCGCGCGTCAAGGGGCCTCGGCGGGATGGCCCTCCGTCTCCGGCGGCCCCACCACCCCTGGGCGCACTACTGCCCGGTTGACGGGGCGCACATCCCGAGCCGGGGTGAGCGGGGACTGCCGGAGACCCTCACGAGGGGCCGGTCGGACGGCCGGTCAGAGCTTCACCGGTAGCTGTTCCAGCCGCCACGAGGCGGGTATCGGCTGGCGCCGCAGATCCGCGGGGGCGACGGCGAGGGCGAGATCGGGGAAGCGGCGCAGCAGTGCCCCCAGTGCGACCTCACCCTCCTGGCGGGCCAGCGCCGCGCCCAGGCAGTAGTGCAGGCCGTACCCGAACCCGAGGTGGTTCTCCCGGCGACCGTCCGGCTCCCGGGTGATGTCGAGCCGCTCCGGGGCGTCGAACTCGCGCGGGTCGTAGTTGGCGCTCACCAGTATCGCCATCACGGGCTCACCCTGCCGCACGCGCATACCGCCGATCTCGACGTCCTCGGACGCGTAACGGAGCTGCGTCCCCTGGACGGGGCCGCACCAGCGCATGAGCTCGTGGACGGCGCGGGGGGTCAACGCCGGATCGCTCCGGAGCAGGGCGAGCTGATCGGGGTGCGTGAGCAGGGCGGCGACACCGTTGCCGATCAGGTGGGCGGTGGTCTCGTGCCCCGCCAGGATCAGGGTCAGGACCATGGTGATCATCTCAGCGTCGCTGAGCCGGTCACCGTCCTCGTCGTGGGTGCGGATCAGCCCGGTGAGCAGATCGTCGGTGGGGGTGACGCGTCGCCGTTCGATCAGCGCGTCTATCCCCTCGACGAGGCTCCGCAGCGTGGCCGCGAACTCCTCCGGCTCCATGGTCATCAGGGATTTGCCCCACTCCCGCCACCGCGGGCGGTCCTCTTCGGGGATGCCGACCAGTTCGCAGATGACGGTGATCGGCAGAGGGTAGGCGAAGTGCTCGATCAGGTCGACGACGCCGTCCTGGGCCATGCCTTCGAGCCGGTCGAGGAGATTCTCGGTGATCTCCTCGACCCGTGGCCGAAGCTCCATGACCCGGCGCGCGGTGAACGTGCGGGACACGAGTTTACGGAGCCGGATGTGGTCGGCGCCGTCGGCGGCGAGGACGCTCTTCGTCACGTACGGCATGTACTCCTCAGGGACCCCGCGAGCCCGAAGCTGCCTGTCACGGGTGCTCCGCACGTCCAGTCCCGGCACGTTCGCCGGGTCGTTGACGAACCGGGGGTCGCTCAGCACCCGCTTGACGTCGTCGTACCGGGTCACCAGCCAGATCGGCGCCTCGGGGTCGAAGAGGACGCTCCGGACCAGGGGCGCCCTCTCACGCATCGTGGAGTACTCCCCGAAGGGATCCTCCAGCAGACCGGGGTCCATGAGGTTCACCGGGGCGAGGGCGCCGGTCGTGTCGGACTCCGTCGAAGCGCTCATTGTTTCCCTCCTCGGGGCATCAGGTGAGTTTCCACCTGTTGACTTCCGCGTGTTCTCTGCTGCGTTCCCGTACATTCTCGTGCGCCGGATCCGGCGTGCGTCCCGGTGGCCCGCCGCATTCCGTGTCCGGCCCGTCGTGCCCGATTAACCGCGCCTGTCCTGTTATGCCACCATACGCGCTGGTTCTGTATTCCCGAGTGATCGTGCCCACTTTCGCCGCCCCCGGAAACCTCATTTGCTGTTCGCCGAAAAAGGAAGTCGGTGGCGGATCCCCGGCCGATTCCGGTGACGGCCTGGACTGGGGCTTGCTGTGGCGGGGTTTCCGTTACGACGTGGTACGGCAGTCGCTTCAGGGGGTGGCGGAGCGTCGGCGGGCGGGCCGGCCCTGGAACGGCGTCGCCCGGGCAGACCCGGCGAGAGCGGTACCTTTCGGTGCCTTCGGGGCGGGGAATACGAATGGTTCCGGCGTGGCCTCGATCACCGGCGCGCCTGGTGGGCCCGGGGGAATCGGCGGCCGGAGGTCAAGTTCTGCCGGATAAGGACTGGAATCCTGAAATTATGGCAGGATTCAGGCGTTTCATTGGATATTTCGTTTATTCAAACCATCTGTGATTGGCTGGTTTCGACTCGCTGGCCGGTCAAGCCGGCCGAGGGGCGCGGCGAAGGTGTGAGGGACGTGTCACCGAGTCGACGCGGTCCCGGGCGCGACGCCGCCCCTGATTGTCGGTGACGGGCGTTAGCGTTCCGCGCGTCATGGTCGCAGGCGTCAAACCCCTGCGACGTCGGCGATCCGCGCGTGACGAGAGGATGGGACCGTTGGGTTGGCTGTCGGCGGGTGACGGGTATGAGGTCGCCCTGGTGGAGGGCCGGGTGGTGGCGAGGGCCACCGCGGGCCGGGCGGCGGGACGACGGCTGAAGTCGCTGCCGAAACAGGTGCGGGAGCATCCCGAGGTGGAGCGGCTGCGCCGCTTCGCCGAGTGGCTTGACCGGCACGCCGCGGCCTGTGTGGCACAGGTCGACACCTGGATGGTGTCCTCCCTGCCCGTCCCCACCGGGCTGGTAGCCGAGGTCTGGGCGGACGAGGCGTGGCGGTCGGTGCTGCGTGACCTCGTGGTGGTCGGTGACGATCCGGAGGAGGCGGGCTTCCTGCGGGACGTCACCCCTTCCGGCGAGCTACGGGTGGTGAACCTGGACGGTGAGACCGTCCGGCTCTCCCCGGTGGCCGTGACGCTGCCGCACCCCGTGCTCCTGCCCGGCCTGCAGGAGCTGCGGGAGTTCGCCGCGGAGCTGGGGGTGGTCCAGCGGGTCGAGCAGATCCACCGGGCGACCTGGATCAGACCGGCCGAGCCCGCGGAGAGCGCGGACGAGGTGGCGGAGTTCGCCGGGGGAAGGTTCGACTCCCGGTTCGGTCTCGCGGCCCGGGCCACCTCCCTCGGCTACCGGGTGTCGGGAGGCTACGCCACCTGCGCGGCGCGTGACGCGGGAGGCGCCACCGAGGCGCTGGTGTGGATCGGCGAACCCTACTGGGACGGCGACACCGAGACCGGAAACCTGACCTGGAACGGTCTGGGCGGCGAGCGGCTGCCGCTGCGGCAGGTCGGCCCGGTCTCCTGGTCCGAGGGGATGCGGATGGCCTCGGCGCTGTACGCCGGACGGACGGTCGAAGAAGGAAGGGACGTATGAACGGCGCCATGCCGTCGGCGGAGGCCGGAGCACGGGAACTGCTCGAAGCAGGGGCGGTGCTCGCCCCGGGCACGGAGGGCGGCGGTGAGCGGGCGGTGCCGCTGACCGCGCGGGCCTACCGGCACCCGGGGCTGGACGGCCGGACAGTGGTGCGCCTCGTCGCCGGGGAACTGGGCGCGGCCGAGGACGCGGCGGCGGGCTTCCTCGGCCTGGAGCCGGCCCGGGAGCCGGTCGTGGTCGGGCTGGGGCTGCGGCGCTCGCTCGGCTTCCCGGAGTGGGTGCTGGTGCACCACCCGCACGACGGCCATCACGCGCTCGCCGTGGTGCCGGAGCTGGAGCGCACGGCCAGGCAGGCGAAGACCCGGCCGAAGGCCGCCCTGGACGCCTACCAGCGGCTCGCCGCGCAGCTCGCCGCGTCCGTCCCGCACTTCCTGCCCACGTTCTTCGAGCAGGCGGGCCGGCTGTTCCTCACGGTGGACAATCCCACCTACGCGGCCCAGATGTTCACCCAGGCGCGCAGGGCGGAGGCGGAGCACGGTCTGCCCGTCGACGAGGAGCGGCTCGACGCGGTGTTCCTGGAGTTCGCGCTCGCCGGGGCGCTGCCGGTCAAGGCGCTGTCCGGGTACGCCAGGGAGCTGGCCGCCCGGGTGCCCGCGGACGAGGCCCTGCGCAGGTTCCGTGGGCTGTGCGCGCGCCGTACGGCGGGCGGTCTGTCGCCGTCGGCGCGGATGGCCGACGACCTGCGCCGCCTGGCCAGGGCCGCGGGCCGGGACGCGAACGCCGAGGAACAATCCTACCTGGTCGAGCTGCTCGGTCTGCCCGCCACTCTCGGCGCGCCGCTCGGCTGGTGGAAGGCGCACCGAGTGGCCCTGGTCGCGCTGGGCCGCCGGGATCCTGCGGTCCGCGGGACACTGCTGAACCTGATGCCCCGCGGCGGCGACGACGAGATGCCCGCCTTCTGGCTGGAACTGCTGGAGGAGTCGGGTGCCGCCGCGGGGCTGGGCGAAGGGGAGGTGCCCGAGCCGGAGCGATCCGCCGACGGCACGGCCGGCTGGCTTGAGCGCTTCCTGCAGATCTGGAGTCCCAGCTGGCGGGGCGAGTCACGGCTGCCCGGTCTGTACGCGCTGGTGGAGCGGGTGGCCGGACGGCTGCGCACCGAGCTCGCCGAGTCGGGCCGGGCCGTGACGGCCCCCACCGAGGTCGAACTGCTTGACCTGCTGCTGGCGCTTGACGTGCCGGTGGCCGACCCCGGCGCGGACGCGTGGCTGCTGCTGGAGTCGTGGGCGCGGAGCCAGGGCGGCCGCGACCTGCTCGCCCTGGCCGCCACCCCCGGGTTCCGGCCGGCCTTCCACCGTGCCGCCGACCGGTTCGCCGCCGACGAGGACGGCCGGCGGGCCGTACGACGCCTGGCCGCGTCTCCCGGCGGCAGGCCGATGCTGGCGGAGTGGATGAGGACGGTCGCCCGGCGCTCGTCCGCCACGGGGCTGCCGGGGCTGCCCGACGCTCTCAGACGGCTGACCTGGCTGCCCGCCGAGGCGCTGGTCCTCGCCGCGGAGGAGGTCGCCGAGGCCGCCCGGGCCGACCTCGCCTCCGAGCTCGCCAGGACACTGCGCGGCGGGCTCCTCGACGAGCTGGGCTGGCCGGCCTGGGAGGAGGCGGTCGCCGCGCTCGTCAGGCCGAAGGACCTCGGAGAGATCGAGGTCGCCGACGCGTGGCCGAACCTGATCGTCTCGGGGCCTGCCCAGGTGAGGGTCATCGGCGTCGAGGGCACCGTGCTCACCCACGACCTGCGCAGGCCACCGGACGACGTCTACGGCCCCCCCGGCTTTCACCACGTGGACGGCGAACTGCTCGTCTACTGGCGCTCCTCCGGCGCGGGCGACTCGCTCCGCGGCTACTGGCACTCCTCCGCCGGGACCTTCCGGCCGCTGGAGGCGCCGGACAGCACGTGGATGCTCCGTACCGACACGGTCACCCTGCCGCTGCCCGGCGGCGGCCGGACCACGGGCGCCGGGGTGCTGCACCCGGGGGACGCCACCGTGCCCACCCGGGCCCGGCTGATCGGCGACGGGACCTCGTTCTGGGTGTGGGACCAGCAGCGTGAGGGCTGGCGGGAGTACGACCCGTCCAGCATGTCGTACGGCCGGCTGAGCATGCCCGGTTTCCTCGCCGACGCGCCCCTCTCGGCTCCGGCGGGCAGCGCCTTCCACAGCGGGTGGCTGCTGCCCGCCGGGACCGATGAGGCCACCCCGGTGGGCGTCCCGGTGAACGGCCTGCTCGGCTGGCGGGTGGTCCGGCTGCCCGACGGATCGCTGCGCGGTGACGATCTCGCCGGGCGCACCGTCACCCTGGACGGTGGCCCGGACGGGCCCGGCCTGCCGGCGTGCGCCGTGACCTTTCCCGGTGACGACCGGCCACGCACCCTCATTCAGAACCACCGCCAGGTCAAGCTGATCGACCCCTCGGGGGTCGTCGTCGGGACGGCCACCATGGAGAGTGCCCCCGGGGCGTTCGCGGCGGGCACCACGACGCTGCCGCCGCCGCGTTACTGGTGGTGCCTGCGACCCCGCGACCCGGCGGGTTCCGCGGCTCTGCGCGGGATCGACGGGGAGACGGCGGCCGCTCTGCTGAAGGCCGCCGTCTGGGTGGAGTCCGAGCACTCCGGGCGGCCGGCCCACTCTCCGGAGCCTCAGCGGTCCACCCCCCGGGCCCAGGCCGTACCGCCCGCGCACCCCGGCCGGTCCGCGCGGGAGGAGTTGCGGGGGCTCGTCCGGGCTCTGCTGCCCCAGGTCCGCGATGACGCGTTGATCGCCGGGATCGCCGGGGTTGCGCGGTTCGCCGCAGCCCAGCGAATCACCCTGGACACCGTGGCGGCCCGGCTTACCCACGCCCTCGCCGGAGGGCAGGAGGAACAGTGGGAGGCCGGCCCCTCCGACCAGTTGCTCACCCGCGCGCTCAGCGGTCTCGGCGTCTCCGGCCCATGGTGGTACGGCCAGGCGTGCCACAACGCCTTTCAGCAGATACGTGTGATCACCCAGGCGCTGCGGGCCGCCTCACAGCACGCGGCGCACGCGGCCTCGGGCCCGGTGGCCCGTCTCCACTTCGACGGACCGCGGCTGCCGAACACCTCGCTGGAGTGGGAGCCGCTGCTCGACCGGTGCGCGGCGGTCGCCTACCGGGTGGCGTCGCCGGCGTTCGAGCCGGAGCACGCGGACGCGCTGCGCGAGCTGCTGCACGAGCTCGACGCGCTCGGGCTGACCTCGGCCGCCGAGCCCGCCCGGTGGCGCCGCCTGTCGCTGCACCTCGACGACAGTCTGCTCGTCGATGCCGGAGGAGACCGGCGGGACGGCAGCTGGTGTGGGGTGCTTCCACTGCCCGGCGGCGCGTTCATCGTCTTCCAGGACGCCAAGACGGAGAGTGGCGGCTGCCGGTTCGCCGCCCTCTTCCACGACCCGGCTCGCCGGTTCGACGTTCCCCACCCCTACACCGTGCGCTCCTCGGGCCCGGTCGGCGAGGGGCGGGGGATGGGGTGGCTCGCGGAGTTCCTGACCCTCCGCGCCGAACACGGCCCGGCTCCCTGGCGCCCGGAGGCGGCCGGGGAGTTCGCCCGGCTCACCGGGGTGACCCCGACGGCCGCCCGGCTGATCGTGGCGGGCCTGCCGTACGTGGACGGTCATGAACGGGCCTTCCTGCCCGCCGGATCGCGGACCGCGCTCGGGGTGAAGGCGGCCGACGCCGCCGTCGCCAGGGACGAACTGCGCGATGTGGACGCCGACATCCGGCGGGAGGTCGTCGCGGCGCTGCTGCCCGTGCGCCCGGCCGCGCTCTGGACGGACGGCCCGGACATCGCGGCCGCCGCACGGGTGTGGAACACCCGGGTCGGCCGGCGGGCCGCCGTTCCCGAATGGATCGTCGCGGAGGCGGCCCGTGCGGTACGGACGTCGTGGGAGCCGGGCCGGGCCCTGCCCGCCCTGATCGACCCCGCCGCGGCGCCGGAACTGAGCCGGGATCTGCGCTGGAGGGTGCACCGCGACCGCGTCTCCCCGGCCGAGGACGGCGCCACCGGGTTCACCGAGTCCACGCTGGTCGGGGTCGCCGCCCTGACGTCCTGGCTGGCTCACCGGCTCCCGGCCGGAGACCCCGTGCGGGCCGTACTGCCCGCGGCGCTGGCCGCGGTCCGGGACCGGCTGGCCAACCCTGACCTGATGCTCAGCCTGGGCCGCTACGTCAACCTCCCAGGCTTCCGTCAGGTCGCCGGGGCTCCCACCGAGGTCGCCGAGGGCTGGGAGCGCTACGGTGCCGTGATCATGGCCACCCATGACGACCAGCCGGCGCCGGGCATCCGCATGGCTCTGCTGGGCGACTTCGGGGACGACCCCTACCTGCCCGCCCTGCGCGCCCTGGCAGGGGACGCGGGAGAGCCGTTCCCGGTGGAGTTGGCCCTGCGCACGGTCCGTGCCCCGGGTTTCGCGGCACTCCTCGCCGACCCCGGTGATCCGGTGGCGGGGGAGCGGGCGGCCGACGGCACCTGGTGGCCACAGGACCCCGGCCGCTCCGTGCCCGCGCTGGTCGCCCAGGTCGCCCAGGAGTACGGTCTCGGCCAGGACGCCGCCGCACTCTACCTGGTGCTGCTCGCGATGCCGGACCCCACCGACAGGAACGTCACCCGGTGGACGGGCTGGAAGGCCGCCCGGTTCAAGACGGCCCGCGCCGAACTGGCCGCCACCGATCTGGTGGTCGAGGCCAGCCGGATCCGGGCGGGCCGCTCGCTCTTCCTCCCGGGGGCCTGGCTGGACCTCAAGGCTCCGCGTATCCCGTTGGAGGAGTGGAAGGTCCCCCTGTTCGACCTGATCAGTGAGAGGACCGCGCAGCTGGGGGTGATCGTGCCCACCGAGCCGGTCGCCGCTCTTTACACCAGGGCATGGCGGCGGGTCCGCGACGGTGACATTCCCCGGCTCGAAGAGCTCCGGGTGCGGCGCGGCAGACGTCGCTGATCCGGACGCCTCCGGGACACGGGTGCGGCGCCGTCCCGTCCGCCGCCGCACCCGCCTGGATCCTCCGGTCCTCCGGCGGACTTTCCCCGCCCCGTCTTCCCCCGGCAGGTCCGCCGCCGCACGGGCAGACTCCCGACCGAACAGTTCTCCCGGTTTCAGCGGTCTTTTACTCCAGTGGTCTTCTAATGGTCCCAGCAACTTTTCCCGATCTTGATAGGCACGACCCGGCAGGCACGACTCCAGTGGGTACGGCTCGGCGGCCACACCGAGCCCGTAGCGGACCGGGGCAGCGGCCCCAGAGACAGAAGGACTTCTCCCTTGACATTCCCTCCACGGCCGAAGCCGGGAGACTCCACCCCTCACGGGGTGGGTCGCCCGCTTCGTCTCCGGCGGCCCTCCCGGCTCACGCCGCCGGGCGCTCACCCCGGCTCCACAGCCGCCTCGCCCCTCCGCCGATCCGGCGGCGAGCGCGCCGGGGCGCACCCGTCCGGTGGTGAGCGCGCCGGGTCACGCGCGTTCGGAAGCGCGCGCGCCGGGGCCCATGCGCCCGGCGATCCGGTCGTGACCGCCGGGCACATCGCCGAACCGTCCGGCGCCCCGTCGCGTTTCCCTTCCTGGGCCGGACCCCGGGGGCTCCACGCCGGAGGTATTCGATGACCACGATGGAACAGGCGACCCCCTCGATCCCACCCAACCGGCAGGCCCTGCCAGCGGAGGAGCGGCACACCGTCGAACTCGCCTTCCTCGCCGCCCACGACGACGGTCCCCGCCCACCCGGCTGGACGCTGACCCCGCGCGCGGTGGTCACGTTCATCTGCGGCAGCGGCGGCGAGGCCCTGGAACTCTCCGGAACCCGGCCCGTGACGGCCGGCGGCGACCCCGAACTCCCGGCCCGGCTCGTGGTGACCTCCAAGTTCGTCGGCGAGCGCGCCCTGGTGGAACGCTGCGTGGTCACCCTCGCCGGAGAGCGCGGTCTGCTGCTGGTCGGCGAACCCGGCACCGCCAAGTCGATGCTCTCCGAACTGCTCGCCGCCGCCGTCTCCGGAACGAGCGCGCTCACCGTGCAGGGCACCGCGGGCACCACCGAGGACGCCTTCCGCTACGGCTGGAACTACGCCCTGCTGCTCGCCCAGGGGCCGAGCCGCCAGGCGCTGGTCGACTCCCCGGTGCTGGCCGCCATGCGCGCCGGTCTCGTCGCCCGGATCGAGGAGATCACCCGTTGCCTGCCGGAGGTGCAGGACGCACTGGTGTCGATCCTGTCCGATCGGCGCGTCAACGTGCCCGAACTCGCGGGCACCGTCGACGCCCTGGTGGCCGCCGCCCCCGGCTTCACCGTGATCGCCACCGCCAACCTGCGTGACCGGGGCGTCTCGGAGATGTCGGCCGCGCTCAAACGCCGGTTCAACTTCGAGACCGTTCACCCCATCGCCGACCCCGCGGCCGAGACCGCCCTGGTGCGCGATCAGGCCACCGCCGTGGTGCAGCGCGCCGGCGCCGCCTTCGGCGTGGACGACGCCGTGCTCGACGCGCTGGTCACCGTCTTCCGTGACCTGCGCTCCGGACGGTCGGCCGAGGGCTGGGACGTGGAGCGCCCCGGAACGGTGATGTCCACCGCCGAGGCGGTACAGGTCGCCGCCTCCCTCGGCGTGGCGGCGGCCTACCTGCCCGCCGGGGACGTCCTCGACCTGATGCCAGGTCACCTGCTGGGCGTGGTGCGCAAGGACGACCCGGCCGACCACTCGCGGCTGCTCGGCTACTGGGACGGCCCGGTGCGCCGCCGCGCCGAAGAAGGCTCCGCGATGTGGCGTCGGCTCTGGGACCTGCGGGAGAACCTCCGTTGACAGACGATTGGGAAACGTCTTCCCGTGGTGCGCGTTCACGGGAGGCGGTCGCCTGGGGTACCTCCTTTCCGGAACGCGGGATGTTGGGACGGCGGTGCTGAGAACGTGGATCCTCGACACATGAGCACTCGGGACACGGGCCTCCTTGACGTGGCCGTTCGTGGCCTGAGTGCTCGTGACGCGAACGATCGGAGCGTGGACGACCGGGGGGTGAGTGATCAGGTGGCGGGTTCCGCCACCGGTGATCCCCGCGAGATCGTGGACGCCCTCGCCGGGGCCGGCCGGCCGTACCTGCTGGGGGTGCGTCACCACAGCCCGGCGCTGGCGGTCGCCGTTCCGGCACTGCTGGACGCCGCCGGGGCCGAGGTGGTCTGCGTCGAACTGCCCGCCGACTTCCAGCCGTGGCTGGCGCACCTGGCGAATCCGGCCACGGTCACCCCGATCGCCCTTGCCGGGACGGACGAGGAGGGGCGGCTCGGGTTCTACCCCTTCGCCGACTTCTCCCCGGAACTCGCCGCCGTCCGCTGGGCCAGGGAACGCGGCGCCGAGGTGATCTGCTGCGACCTGCCGCTGTCCGCCCCGGCCTGGTCCGAGGAGAACCCGGCGCGGACTCCCTCCGACCGGCCGGATCTGTCGGCGGCCGAACACCCTCAGCCGGGGTCGCCTCAGGCGGAGCCGTCACCGGCGGAACACTTCTCCCGCACCGAACCCCCTCGCACGGGCCACCCCCGCACCGGACAGGCCCGGCCGGTGGTGGCCTTCGGTGAGCCGTACCGCGCGGAGCCGGTCAAGGGTGGGCAGGTCTCCGACGACTCATCTCAGGTGGAGTTGGCTCGCATCGAACGGCTTCCCGCCGAAGCGGCCCTGACAGGGCAGGCTCCGGTGGACACGGCGGCCCCGGCGGCCCCGGTCATTTCAGTGGACACGGTGATCCCGGTGGGGAACGTCTTCGCCGACGGTCTCGCCGCCTCCTGCACCGGGCGGGACGGGGACGACATGTGGGATCGCGCCGTGGAGGTGCTCGCTCCAGGGTGCCCGCCCGAGGCGGTGCGCCGGGCCGCGCTTGGCGTGGGCTGGGCGTTGCGCCAGGACGCGGAGATCTCGGGTGGTGTGCCGTCCAGGGATCTGGCCCGTGAGGCGCACATGCGTGAGGTGATCGCCGGCGCCGCCGCCGGTGGTCGCAGGGTCGCCGCCGTGGTCGGAGCCTTCCACGCCCCCGCACTGGTCATATCGGTGGACGAGGCCGCCGAGGGGGCGGCGCCGTCGATCCCGGCCGGCCCCGCCGGAGGGTGCCCGACCGAGATGGCCGTGGCAACCTCACCCGGTGGCGGTGGCGGTGGCGGTGGCGGTGGCGGTGGCGGTGGCGGTGGCGGTGGCGGTGGCGGTGGCGGTTCCTTGTCCGCCACGTCGCTCGTCCCGTACGCCTTCGACCTGCTCGACTCCCGGTCCGGCTATCCGGCGGGCATCCGGGATCCACGCTGGCAGCAGGCGGTCTTCGCCGCCGCGGGTGATCCTGGAAAGGTCAGGGACGCCGCCGCCCGCGCGATCACCGACCTGTGCCGGGAGCTGCGCGCGGCCGGGCACACCGCGGGCACCGGGGAGGCCGTGGAAAGCCTGCGGCTCGCCTGCGATCTGGCCCGGTTGCGAGGGCTACCCGCGCCGGGCCGGGGCGAGTTGCTGGAGGCCGTGACGACCGTGCTCGGCCAGGGGGAGCCCCTCGGGCGTGGCCGGGCGCTCGCCCGTGCCCTCGAAACCGTTCTCGTCGGCACCGACCGTGGCAGGACCGCGCCAGGTACACCGCGTTCCGGGCTCGGCCCCGCGGTCGAGGCCGAGCTGGCGGTCTCGCGGCTACCCTGTCCGGAGAACCCCGGCTCCCGCGAGATCCGCCTCGACCCGCTCCGCTCCGCCCTGGACCGCCGCCGTGAGATCTTGCTGCAGCGCCTGCTGGCGTGCGGTGTCGGGTACGGCCAGCCGATCGAGGTGGCCGCGACGGGGGACGCGACCGCGCTCACCACCCGGTGGCGGCTCTCATGGACCCCCTCCGTCGCCGCCCTGCTCGACCTGGCGGGCGTGCGGGGGGTCACCGCGGCCCTGGCAGCCGCCGGGACGCTGAGCGAGACCTTCCGTCGCGAGTCCGCCGAAGGGGGCGCCACCTGCGAGTTCATCCTCGCGGGCCTGCGTGCCGCGGCGGTCTGTGATCTGCCGGACCTGGTCGCCGACCGCCTCGCGGACGCCACCGCCGTACTTCCGGCCACCGCGGGTCTCCCCGACCTTCTCCAGGCCCTCGACCTGCTGGAGGCGCTGCGCCGGGAGCACCTTCCCGGCACCACACCGGCAACCCGGCGGCAGGCCGCGGAACTGGCCGACACACTGCTGGAGGCCGCGGTCCGCGCGCTGCCCGGCCTGGTCGGCAGTGACCGGCGGGAGGACGCCTCCGCTCTGGTCGCGCTCGTCATCCGGGTGGGCGAACAGCGGCTGGGCATCCGCATGGACGACGCGCTCGACGCCCTCGTGCGCGCCGGCTCCGCGCTCATGCAGGGAGCCGCGCTGGCGGCCCGTGTCCTGCTCGACCTGGACGTTCCACGCACTCTCGGTGCTCGCGCCGCAGGGTGGATCGACACCGCCACCTGCCCGGACGGGCGTCACCGTCTGTCTCGCCTGCTCACCGGTCTGCTCACCGCCGCGGGCCCGCTCCTGCAGTCGGCCACGGCGGCGCTCGATCCGGTGCTGGACCGCGTCGACGGGCTGACCGACCAGAGTTTTCTGGACCGGTTGCCGGCTCTGCGCGGTGGTTTTGACACGCTCGCCCCGGCGGGACGCGACCGGCTGCTACGGGTCGTGACCGACCGCCTCGGTGATCGGATCGATCTGGCGTTGAGCGCTCCGCCGGAACTCCTGGCCCTCTGGGCCGACGCCGACGCCGCCGGACTGGCCGCCCTGAACGCCCTGGGACGCTTCACGCCCGGACTCTCCGTTCTCTCATCAGGGGTGCGCGAGGCACCTGACGCGGGGCCTCGCGCGGTGTCCGCCGCATCCGAGACGGCTGGGTTCGGCCGGCAGGCCGTGAAGTCGGAGGGGGCCGTGAAGTCTGGGGAGGCCGGGAAGCCGGAGCAGGCCGAGACGACGGTGGGGGCGGGGGGTGCCGGGCGGCGGCTGGCTCCCGCCGATCGGTGGCGGTTGCTGCTCGGCAGGGAGACCGAGTACCTTCCCGCCGACGCCCGGCGCTACGCGCACGCCCTGGACGAGCTGTACGGCGCGGGCCGCGGAGAGGGGGTGGGCGATGTCGGATCAGGGCGGGGCGCCCGGCAGGGGGGCGGCGGCGGTGGTCAAGGGGCCTCCTTCCCCACCGCCCGAGAGTGGGCGGTGGAGCTCGACGCCCTGTTCGGCGCCGAGGTACGTGAGGAGGTGCTGGCCAGGGCGGCCCACACCGGGCGGACCGATGTGCTCGCCGTACTCGACCCCGAAGCGGTGCGCCCGTCGATCGACCTGCTGACCTCGGTTCTCTCCCTGGCGGGTGGCCTGCCGGAGCAGCAGCTCTCCCGGCTGCGACCGCTCGTCCGCCGCCTGGTCGCCGAACTCGCCCGCGAGCTCGCCACCCGGCTGCGTCCGGCACTGACCGGGCTCGCGACGCCACGCCCGACCCGCCGCCCCGGCGGTCGCCTCAACCTGTCCGCCACCCTCAGGGCCAACCTGGCGCACACACGCCGGACCGGCGACGGCAGGTTTCTCGTCGTCCCGGAGCGGCCGGTCTTCGACACCCGGGTACGGAACGAGGCCGACTGGCGGCTGATCTTCGTGGTCGACGTGTCCGGCTCGATGGAGGCCTCGGTGATCTGGTCCGCGCTCACCGCGGCCGTCCTGGGGGGTGTCCCCACCCTCTCGACCCACTTTCTCGCCTTCTCCACCCAGGTGCTCGACCTGACGGACCAGGTCACCGACCCGCTGTCCCTGCTGCTTGAGGTACAGGTCGGCGGCGGCACCCATATCGCCGCCGGACTCGCTCACGCCCGCTCCCTGGTCACCGTGCCGAGCCGTACGCTCGCCGTGGTGGTCAGCGACTTCGAGGAGGGCTGTCCGATGGGAGGGTTGCTCGGAGAGGTTCGCTCCCTCGTCTCCTCCGGTGTGCATCTGCTGGGCTGCGCGGCCTTGGACGACACCGGCGCGCCGCGCTACTCAGTGCCCGTCGCCCAGCAACTCGTCGCGGCGGGAATGCCCGTCGCCGCGCTCAGCCCGCTCGCTCTCGCCCGCTGGGTGGGCGACCGCCTCCGAGGAGAAGCCCGTTGAATCTCCCCGTCCCGGCCTCTGCCCCCGGCCTCGCCCCGGCCTCCGGCTCCGCGATTCCGTCGCCCGCACAGTTGCCGCCGGTGGAACCTCATCTGGCCGCCACGGCCGTGGAGGATCTCACACCCCGCCTGCGCAAGAAGCTGGATGCGGCGATCGAACGCTGTGCCGGGTTGCCCGTCACCGTCGACGGACAGACCGTCTCCGTCAGCTGGGGGGAGGACGCGGTGGTCACCCTCACGCCGGGATCGCCGGGACCGGTCACCGATCCCGGCGAGGTACGGTGCAGTTGCCTGCTGGCGCCACGCTGCCTGCATCGCGCGGCCGTTCTCAACGCCTGTCCGGTCGCGGGTATGGGAGCGGGCCCGGACCTGATCTCGGATGGGGGCCCGGACACCGGCACGATTGTGGCCGCGAGAGCTCTGCGGGATTTCGACCCTCCGGCCCCCACCGCCGGACAGGTGGCCGCCGCGGCCGGGGTGTGGAACGCGGCCGTGGCGGTGCTCGTGGCCGGGGTGCCGGGGGCGGGAGCGGTGCTCCAGGCCGAACTGCTCCGCGCGGCCCACACCGCCCGGCTGGCCGGTCTGCCCAGAGCCGAGGCCGCGGCTCTGGGTGTCGTGCGCGGCCTGCGCGCCGCCCGGGCACGTCACGACGACCACCGCTTAGCCGACCTGGTCTCCGCGCTTCGGGAACTGCTGCTGACCTCGGGCAGGCTGGCGGCGGCCGACCCCGACCCGACCCTGGTGGGAATCGCGCGCCGCGCCTACCGGCCGGGCGGCGCGCTACGGGTTTACGGGGTCTGCCGGGAACCGGTGATCAGCGCCACCGGCTATGCCGGGGTGGTCACCCACCTCCTTACCGAGGACGGGCGCTGGTTCTCCGTCGCCGACGTCAAGCCCGGAGGGCCGGCCCGCGCCCGGGGCGCCGCCACCGCGGCGGTCGCGCTCGGTACGACCGGCATGAGCCACGCCCAGCTCGCCCGGAGGGGGCTGCTGATCTCCGGGGCGACGGTCTCCCCCGGAGGTCGTCTCGGGGCTGGACGAGGGGTGCGGGCCACGCCCGTCCCCGGGATGTCCTGGTCGGAGGGGCCGCTGGCCGCGCTGTTCGCCCGCCCGCTCGACGAGGTGGCCGACGCGCTGCTGTCCGGCGGAGCCTGGAGTGATCCGCAGACCGCGGAGGAGATGGAGCGGCCGGTCGGATGCGATCTGGTGATCGTCGGTGCCGAGGGAGATCGGCTGCTCGCGCGCCGGTTGCCCGCCGCCGACGGTTCCACCGGTTCCGGAGCCGGGGGAGCCTCGGCCAGCCGGGCGGAGGGGACGGCGGAGGGGCCACTGGTCCGGCTCGTGCCGGCCAGCTCCCACCCCGACCTGGCTCACATCGCCAATCTGCGGCAGCTCGCCTCCCTGCCGGGGCTGCGGGTGCGGGTGCTCGGTCGGCTGGATCCCGGCCGGGCCGCCACCCTGCGCCCGCTCGCGGTCGGGCCGGTGCCGGGGGAGGGGCCGACGCTCCGTCTGCCCGCCGAGTGGCTGGGCCACGCCGACGTCGGTTACGACCACCTGCAGGGCTCCCACCTGCCACCCCGTGACGTGTGTCCGCCGTCGGCGGAGGAGGCCGCGGCGGCCGTTGACCCGGTGACGGGCTCGCCTCTCTGGCGGGTGCGCCGCCTGGTCGAGCTGGCCGTCTCCGGTGGGCGGCGAGCGGTCGCCGAGTCGGCGCGCGGCGGTGACTCCCTTACCCAGCGGGCCTCGCTCCGCCGTGCGGGGTTCGAGACCGCCGCCGAGCTGGTCGGTGTGCTGACCGTGGAGGCCGACCGCCGCTCCCGTGACGTGTTCGGCCGTCTGGTGGACGCCGACGGGGACCGGTACGCCTGGTCGTGGCTGGCCGCCGCCCTCCACCTCACGGTCACCGAGCGGGCACTGGTCCAGGCGTCCTGGCGCGACCACCGGAGTCGCTGAGGTCGTCTCCGGCAGGTGAACCGCTGCCCCTCGCTGTTGCCCCTTTGCCGCTGATTTTTATGTGTTTGCTTACCGGTCGGTCGGCAAGTACGGTAACTGGCCGGCCGGTAAGTTGGTTCGGATGGGGAAGGGAACACAGTGGCGTCGCAGGACGGTACGCAAGACGCGGGGGCCCCGTCGGCCTCGGTGACGGGTGAGACGGTTCCGGGGGACGGAACAGGGCTGGGGTTCAGTCACCGCCAGATCCTGGTCACGATGAGCGGCCTGGTCATCGCCATGCTGCTGGCGATGCTGGACAACATGATCGTCGCCCCGGCGTTGCCGACGATCGTCGGCGAACTGGGCGGCCTGAACCATCTGGCCTGGGTGGCCACGGGATACATTCTGGCCTCCACGGTGTCCACGCCGATCTGGGGCAAGCTCGGCGACCTCTACGGCCGCCGGATCATCTTCGTCTCCGCCGTGGCGATCTTCCTGATCGGCTCGGCGCTCTGCGGCATGTCCCAGGACATGGCGCAACTGATCGGTTTTCGCGCGGTCCAGGGCCTGGGCGCGGGCGGTCTGATGGTCGGCGTGATGTCGATCATCGGTGAGATGATCCCGCCGCGGGACCGCAGTAAGTATCAGGGCCTGATGATGGCCGTCATGCCGGTTTCGATGATCGGTGGCCCGCTCATCGGCGGCTTCATCACCGACAACCTCGACTGGCGCTGGGCCTTCTACGTCAACCTGCCGCTCGGCGTGGTCACCCTGGTGGTCTGCTGGATCACCCTCGGCAAACTGCCGAGGGGCACCGGCAAGGCCCGTATCGACTGGCTGGGCGCCGGGCTGCTCACCGTGTGGATCACCGCACTGGTGCTGATCACCAGCTGGGGCGGCTCCCAGTACGACTGGGACTCGGCGCAGATCCTCGGGCTCGCGGCGCTGACGGTGGTCTCGTTCGCCGCCTTCATGATCGTCCAGCGGCGGGCGGCCGAGCCGATCATGCCCCTCCGGGTCTTCGGCAGCCGTAACTTCTCCCTGGCTGGAGCGCTCGCCTTCGTCTCGGGCTTCGCGATGTTCGGAGCCATGGGGTTCCTGCCGCAGTTCCAGCAGTTCGTCCAGGGCTCCTCCGCCACCAACAGCGGCCTGCTGCTGACACCCATGATGATCTCCGCGATGATCGTCAGCCTGGGCGGCGGTGTGCTGATCAGCAGGACCGGTCACTACAAGTCCCTGCCGATCATCGGCTCCATCCTCGTCGCCGCCGGCCTGGCCCTGTTCGCCACCGTGGACGTCGGCACCTCCACGACGCTCTCCGGCCTCTACATGGTGGTCCTGGGCGCCGGCATGGGCGCGCTGATGCAGACCAGCACCCTCATCGCCCAGAACAGCATCGAGCTGCGCGACATGGGCGCGGGCACCGGCGCCTCCACCTTCCTGCGCAACATGGGCAGCTCGCTCGGCGTCTCCCTCCTCGGCGCCGTCTACGTCAACCGCCTGACCGACTCCCTCGCCGAGGCCGGGGCCGGGGCGCGGGATATCGCGGCCTCCGCCACGTCCATGACCCCGCAGGCGCTGCGAGTCCTGCCGGAAGCGGTCCAGGATCTCTTCAAACAGGCCGTCACCGACGGCATCACCATGCTCTTCGCCTGGGGCGCGGTGGTGGCCGCCGCCGGTGTCGTCGTCGCCCTGTTCATCCGCCAGGTCCCGCTCCGCGGTGGGGTGAGGCCGGAGGCGGTCGAGCCCGACGCGGAGCCGGCGGCGGTCAGAGGCTGAGCCGGCCGGGACGTTACGAGGGGCGGGTGAGCGTGAGGCGGGCGATCCGGCCCTGGTCGCCCGAGGCCCAGCAGCTGAGGTCGGTGGTGCAGGCCACCGTGTCGAAGGAGCCGGCGTCGAACTTCTGCCAGCTCCGCCCCGCCGAGAACGTCACGTCGCTGCCGGTGGGGCCCACCGCGATCGCGGCGGACGGCAGGCCGGGCAGCCACGCCACGCCCGAGCGGAACTCCTTCGAGGTGGTGGACGCGGGCTGCCAGGTCGCACCGCCGTCCCGGGTCAGGGCGGCGGCGTCGGGCGAGGGCTGATCCACCCGGTAGTCACCGCCCACGGCGATGCCGTGCCGCGGGTCGCGGAACGCCATGGCGAAGACGCCCCGGGTCGGCTCGACGGCCGGTATCGAGGTGTCGGCCACGGTCCAGGTGTGGCCCCGGTCGCGGGAGTGGAAGATCCGCGAGCGCGCGCCCCCGCCGCTGGACAGCCAGACGTCACGTCCTCCCGAGGTGACGAGGCACTGGCCGCTGGCGGCGAACGCCGCCTCGCCGGGGAGGGCGTCGGGCATTCCGCCGGCGGGAAGAACCCGCCAGCTACGCCCCCCGTCGTCGGTGGAGGCGACGCGGAACCTCCCGTCGACGGGATCGCTCATCGCCAGCCCGTGCTTGCGGTCGAAGAAGCCCATGCAGTCGTAGAACGACTTCGGCTCGTCGCTGCGGAACGTCTCCGACCAGGTCCGGCCGCCGTCCTCGGTGCGGTATACGCGGGAGGCGTCGCCCTCGCCGATCGAGAGGATCAGGGCGTTGCGGGCGTCGAACGCCTCGATGTCGCGGAACTGGAGATCGGCGGCGTTCGGCGGCGAGACGTTCTGCCAGCTCCGGCCGCCGTCGTGGGTGCGCAGCACGGTGCCGAGGGTGCCGGACGCCCATGCCACGTCGCGGGTCACCGGGGCCAGGCCGCGGAGGCGGGCCGTGACCCCGGTGGGCTTGAGCTCCCAGGTGAGAGGTGGTGCGGAGGGGGTCGTGGCCTCCGCGGACGCGGGAAGGGCGCTGATGAGCACACCTAAGCCGGAAATAGCGGCAAATGTGGATCTGAATCTCATGCGCCGCAAGATAGCCAGAAAATATCAAATACGTCTATAAGTCGGGACAGCGTTTAGCCGGCGCCGTACCTCGGTGACCTGGAGCGGTTCGGCGATCCCGTCCCACGGGGCGAGCGCGCTCAGCCCCTTCTCCCGGTGGGACCGAGCGCCTCGCGGCTCCGCCCGAGCGAGGTGCAGCCATGCCAGCGCGGTGCTCACGCCCGTCGCGGGCAGCCGCCGCAGGGCCGACCTGAGGAGCTTGGCGGCCTCCCTGTGCTCCGCCTCCGGAAGCGTCGCCGCCCGATGTATCCGGCAGCGGGCCTGGCCGACCGTGTCCCCCAGCAGTCCGTACATCCGGATCGCCTCCTCCCAGTCGGCCGATGCGTCACGCGTCCTGCCCAGAAGCCAGTGGACGAGCGCCAGGAGATCCCGGGCGTGGGCCCCGGCGTGCTCGTCGCCCGCCTGCCGCGCGATCTCCAGAGCCTGGACCAGGATGCCCACGGCGCCGGTGTACAGGC
Organism: Streptosporangium sp. NPDC006007; assembly: GCF_040614315.1. Classification (NCBI taxonomy): domain Bacteria; kingdom Bacillati; phylum Actinomycetota; class Actinomycetes; order Streptosporangiales; family Streptosporangiaceae; genus Streptosporangium; species Streptosporangium sp. NPDC006007. The sequence continues at coordinate 58,663 of NZ_JBEXUG010000032.1, forward strand.
GGTCGGCCTCGTCCGTGCCGCCCTCGAAGCCGAGGACCTGCCCCCGGCGTATCCGCAGGACGGCCATGTTGATCCACCGGGTGGCCTGCCCGGTGGCGTCTCCACTCGGCAGGGCCTGGCCGTACTGCACCAGTGACGACTCCACCGCGGTGAACTCGTCGCCGGTCGCCAGCAGTGTCGCCGCACGCGCCAGGTGGAGCTGGGCGGGCCAGGACTCGACGCCGGTACGCAGGTGCGACGCGGCGTCGAGGTGCTCCTTGGCCATGCCGGGCTCGCCCAGCACCAGGGCGATCAGGCACAGTCGCAGTTCGGCGGTGGCCTGGACCTCCGTGTCGCCGAGGGCCTTGGCCGCCTGGGCCAGGGCGCGGGCGGTCTCCCGCCTCTCCTTGTGGCGCTGCTCAAGAAAGAACCACACCTCAAGGGCGTCCGCGATCCGCCAGAACGGACCGGACGCCCACGGTGCCGGTCGGCGTGTTCTCAGTATGTGCAGCAGCGCCTTGTCCTCGACACCGAACCAGGCCCGCGCCTCCTCCTGCGGGAGCCGTTCGGCGAAGAGGTCGGCCTGGTTCGCGAAGTGCTCCACCAGGCGCCGCCAGGCCGCCTCCCAGTCCTCCGGCGGCGCCACGATCGCACGCGCGGCGTCCACCACCCGGACCCGGGACTCTCGCACCCGCTCCACCAGGCCGTGCTGACTCAACTCCTCCATAGCCCGCTCGGTGTCGTGCTCCGTCCCGCCCGTGAGGGCGGTGGCCCCGCCGATCCCTAGTTCGGCGATCGGCGCGCGGGCGAGCAGCGCCAGCAGCCGCCTGGCCGCCGGCCGTACTCGCCGCAGTTGCATGGCGAGCAGCAGTTGAAGCGTGTGGTCGTGGGGCCCCTGCTCCAGGTCGGCCACCAGTGCCGCGATCGGCACCCGCGGATTCTCGGCCAGCCAGCGGCCGATTCCGACCGCGATCGCGGGCCTGCGCAGGAACAGGTTCGCCAATCTCTTCGTCGACGCGGGGTCGGCCTCGATCCGATCCGCCGCGATCTGGGAGCGCAGCAACGTCACACCCTCGTCGGGGCTCAGCAGACCGGCCTGTACGACCGCCACCTCCGCGGGGACCGCGCCGTCCGTGTCCGCCTTGAGCTCCCCCGCGACGATCACCCAGCCCCCGGGAACGTGGCGGGGGAGCCACGCCACCTGGCTCCACCGTTCCACGTTGTCCAGAACCAGGACGCGCCCGGTGTTCCGGAGCGCGCCGAGAACCTCCTGTGCGGCCTCCTCCGCGCTCCCGACGGACCCCAGCGGGCGGCCGAGCGTCCGCAGCACCCGCTCCGTCACGCTCGCCGCGTCCTCGGGTTCGTCCCGGTCCTGCCCGCGCAGGTCCGTGTAGCGCTGCCGCTCGGTCTCCGGTGCCAGTCTCCATCCGGCGTTGACGGCCATGGTGGAGGTGCCGCTTCCGGCCGGCCCCCGCACCAGGACCAGGCCCCGTGCCAGGGCTCGGTCGACCACCTCCCCGACCTCCCGCTCCCTGCCGACCGGGGTGTCGACCCGAGGGGGCAGCCGCGGGCGTGCCGCGGCGGCGTCGTTGAGGGGGAGGGATCGCTCGCCCCTGCGCAGCCATTTGATGGAGAGCAGGAACAGGCTCACGGTGATGATGAGCCCGAGCGGAATCACCACCTCCAAGGCGTTCACCACCTGGTCGGAGATGACGCTCGCCGCCAGCGACAGGCCGATGGTGGCCATGGCGGCCAGGAACTCCCCGCGGTTCCTCGGCAGCACCGAACGCAGTCCGGCCAGCCGCCTCCCGGACATTCGCAGCCCGGCCAGTCGAGGCCGGAGCCTTCCGGACGGGCTTGGGGAATCGGAACTCAACGGCGGACTCCCTGTGTCAGACCTTGGATCAGCGACCTGCGGGTCGCCAGCAGCAGCAGCGCGGGTACGGCGGTCATCACGACCCCCTGGGCCGCCAGCGCACCGGCCGAGGTCACGAACTGGCGGGACTGCTGAAGCATGATCAACGGCGCCTGGTTCGCCGCCGGCCAGTTCAGCAGCAGACCGATCACCAGGTCGTTCCACGCGAGCACGAACGCCAGCACCGCCACCGCGGCCACCGCGGGACCGCTCTCGGCCATCATCTGGAACATCGCCGAGCGTCCTTCGGCCAGTGGCCGCAGCACCACCGGCCGGGGCACGGACATGAACGCGTTACGCAGCAGCAGCACCCCCAGGGGCAGGGCCAGCGCGACGTGGACGAAGCTCAGGATCACGGTGCCGCCCAGCCGCCCGGCCAGCATCTCCCCGAGTGGCCTGGCCAGTACCTGGGGAGGCAGCACCGCGAGCAGGACCGTCACCGCCGTGACGATCCGCCGCGTACGGCGGGGCAGCCGCTCGTGCGTCAGGGCATAGGCGGCCGGTACGGCCACCAGTGTGGTGACGGCGGAGACCAGCAGCCCGCGCTGTGCCGTGGCCCACAGCGCACCGGAGAAGGAGCCGTCGTCGAACGCCTCGCCGTACGACCCTCCCAGAACGTAGCCCCCGGTCCACCACCCGGAGGTGGCGGCCTCCTCCGGAGACCGTAACGAGGTGAGCACGAGGACGACGAAGGGGAACGCCCACAGCGCGGTCACCGTCGAGGACAGAAGGCGAAGGGGCAGGCGGGTGCGTGCCGGAGCAGGGGTGTGCCGCTCCTGCCGCCGGTGTCCCGCCTCCGGCCAGTCCCGGCGCAGCCGCCACAGCACGACAAGCACCAACGTGCCGGCCATCGCGAACAGCAGAACCGCGAGTGCCGCGGCCTGTCTCCTCCCGAGCTCGTCGTAGTGGCGCCACCAGAAGAGCCCCACCACGTCCACCTCGTCCTGGATCGAACCCGGTGCTCCCACCAGAACCAGGTCGAACACGTGGACCGCGGCGGTGAGCACGATCAGCATCACCAGGGCCGCCGTGGGAAACAGCGCCGGAGCCACCACTGTGCGGAGACGGCGGAGCCTTCCGGCTCCGAAGATCCGTCCTACCCGCAGCAGGCTCTTCGGCACGTTGGCCAGGCCCACGTGGAAGACCAGGAACGCCAGCCCCGTCCACTGCCAGGCGAACGCCAGGCCGAGAACCAGCCAGATCCAGCGGGGGCCGAGGAAGTCGGCGAGGACGGGGGCGGGCAGCAGAGAGGCCACCGCACCCCGGGGGGCCGCGTCGAAGATCAGGCGGAAGGTCACCCCCGCCGTCAGCGGGGAGGTGACCGTGGGCAGGGCCAGGGCGACCAGCAGCACCGCCCGCCTGCGGGGCCCCATGTCCCCGGCCAGCCAGGCGAGTCCAAGACCGAGCGCGCAGACCACCAGCGCGAGCACCAGCCAGACGGCGTTGTGCAGCAGGGCGGGCCAGAGGTTGAGGTTCTCCCCGGCGGGGACCCGGTCATCTCGTGGGATCAGGCTGTCGCTCACCGTCCAGGCCAGCGGGACGAGCAGGAAGACGGTGGCGATCAAGGCCGCGGGCAACAGGTATCCCCACGCGGTCCGGCTCCGGCCGCTCCACCTGGCGGGTGCGCGCATGTCGTGATGTGGTGTCACGTCGAAAAGAAGGGCGTCTCGGTCCCTCACGGCCGTCCTTTCCTCCGGCTCAGTGCCCGCAGGGAGTCCCAGGCCGTGCTCACGGCCTGGGAGCCCTGGACTCCGTCGACGGCGACGTCGACGAACAGCCGGGTCATGACGCGCCACAGATCCTTGCCGTCTCCGCCGGCTCTGCCGGGCAGGAGCCCGTCGGAGAGGTCGAAGGCCGCTTTCCGGCCGTCCCGCAGATACGAGGTCAGGTAGCCGTTTATCGGGGACGAGTCGTTGATCTCCTGGTCGAGCGAGAGCATCCCCCCTTTCCCGGCCCACGCCTTCATCGCGGTGTTCGCCGGGTGGCCCGGGGTCTTCGTCTCGCGGTTGAGCCTCTCCACGAACTCCCTGCCGCGACCTTCGTTCGACCTGAGCGCCACCAGGACGTCTCCTCCGACCACCATGGGCGGTATCGATTCGGAGGACCACGGCAGCCTGGAGACCTCGGTCTGCGCGCCGGGGCAGTACTGCCCGATGACGGACCGGGCGAAGTCGGGCGCGGCCAGCATGTCCGCGCTGCCGTAGCGGAAGACGTTGAGGATCGACTCGTGAAACTGCGTGGTCAGCGCCCGAGCGCCCCCGCCGGGCAGCAGGCCGTCGATGGACCACAGGTCCGCCAGCCGGTCGAGTGCCAGCCGGACGGTGTCGTGGCCCCACCCCGCCGGATCGTGGAGCAGTCCCCGATACGCCGCCTCGTCGACCCCGAGCAGGACGTTCTCGAACCAGTCGGTGAGCGTCCAGCCGTCGGCCGCGCCGATGGAGAGCGGCCCTTTTCCCTTCCCCTCCCTCTTCGTCCTCTCCGCTCTGAGCCTGAGATCCGTCAGCCACGTGTCCCAGTCTTGAGGGGGAGCAGGGGTTCCCGTCCTGTGCCACACCAGCGACTTGTGCGTGACCTTGAACCAGACGCCCTTGATGGAGGGGTCCGCCGGCTGACCGGTGGAGTTGCCGGGTTTAACGCGGAGCAGATCCTGCCAGTAGGCGGGATCGTCGGAGGAGATGTCCTCCAGCCGGGCGCGGATTCCGGAGTCGTGCACCAGCCAGGGCTGGGGAACGATCGCCACATCGGGGGCCGCCGAGCTTTTGAGCAGGGTGGCGATGTCGTCCCCGGCCGAGTACACGGCGACGTTGGGGTGGCTCCGCACCACGTTCCGGAAGCTGCTCAGCTCCCGGCCGCTCCACACCACCCCGATCCGCAGCGGGGGGCCGGCGCATCCGGTGACCCCCGCCAGGGCCAGGCCCGACAGTGCGGCGAGGGCCTCTCTACGATTCAACCGCATCGACTATCTCCCAGGAGGTCGCGGGGGTCCGGAGGGTTTCGACTCGGTGCGGGGCGTCGCTCACGATCAGGATCGGCAGGTCGGGGTAGGCCTTCCGGCTCTCGCTCACCGCCGCGTGACAGGAGGGGTGTCCGGTGTGGTCCTCGATCACCACGGCCCTCGCCCCCTGCCAGTGGCACATGGCGCGGGCGAGCGCCACCCGGAGCCTGTCGTCGGGAGGGAGCTCGTGTGGCCGCAGGGTGAGGAGGCCACGGATTTTCAGCCGCTCGGCGACGTAGTTCACCTGCCCTCTTCTGAAGTCCTCCCCATGGCGCCGGAGCGTCCCGAACCCGATGTTCTGCTCGACCGTCATGTGGGGGAGCAGGCCGCCGCCGGCGGGCACCAGGGCGATGCCGCGTTCCTCGGAGGGCAGCGTGGTGACCTCGCGGCCGGAGATCCGGATCCGGCCGCCGACGGGCCAGGTCTGCCCCAGCAGGACGTCGCTGAAGATCTCTGCGTCGGCGGCGTCATCCGCCAGCACGACCGCCGGCCTTCCCACACCCACCGTCAGCCGATCGGGTTTCAGCGCCCGTCGATCCCCGCCGTGGTACCAGGAGAGCCCGTCCAGCTGAAGCCGCAGTTCGGACACGGATAGATCAGCTCCGGTAAATGAGGAGAATGTCCGTTCTTTATATATCGCAACGTGGCGGGAGATCGGGAGGTTCCCCGAATTCCCTCCAGGCTAATTGTCGGATAAGTTGCTTTGTGTCACGTAAATGGAGAATGTGTTTTCGGTGTGCCTTAATAAGGTGGGATGTGTGGCCGGAATTCGGGGAGCAGGCCCTGTCTGAACCCCGGGGAGGCTCCGAGTGGACGGCGGCGTCCGCGGTGATCGCCGCCCTGCCCGTCCCTGTGGGTAGGACGTTCGGGCCGGCCTGTGGCGCCGGAGCACGACATTATTGTGGTTCATCAAGTAAGTAAGAAATATATTGATTTGTAGCCAAATAGAGCTCACAATCTCGTCATGCCGTGCTTTCGGGGATGCAGCGGCCCGCTCTTCCGTGGCCGTCAAGGGGTCGTCAGAGACGATCGGAGGCGCGTCAGGATCGCATCGGGATCGCTTTTTCCCAGCGTTGGCGGTCATAGCGTCCCTTTCGTGTGGCCAGCTGGCCTCGTTACCGAAGCAGGAGGAGCGCATGGACACCTCGCGCAGAAGTGAACCCCCGTTGCTGGTCCCGGTCCGTTCGGGAGGCAGGGTTCTGGCCCTGAGCCTGTTCCGGACCCCGGGGGGCAGGCGGACGGCGGTGGCGTTCACCTCGCGGGACCGGCTCGTCGGAGTACTCGGCGGCGGCCACGAGTGGACGTGGCTGAGCGAGCGCGTGCTGCGCGGAATGATCGAGGACCTCGATGTCGCCGGCATCGTGATCGACCCCGCGTGTGCCGTGGAGGCCCGGAACCCGCGCCTGAAGGTGGCGTGACGCGCCGCTCCTTCACCCACCCGACCACATCCGCCCGATCTCGTGATCCTCCTGGTGACGGCTGCGGTCCTGCTCGTCAAGATCCCGGGTTGACCCCTGGGGAGGCTGTCTCCGCCGAGCCGACAGGCGTCGGATCCGCCGGAGTCACGTGTCCCGAAGCCGGATCCCCCGAAGGCCGTCAGGGTCGCTGACGTCGGCCGACGTCGATCGAGGCCCGAGGGTGCCCGCCGGTGGGGACGGCCCCGCCCGCCGTCCTCGCCGGACCCCGGCCGGACCGCTTCGGTCACCGGCCTCGGCCGTGGACCGGTCCGGCCGCCGCTTTTCGGTACGCCGGGAGGCGAAACATTCGGCGTGCCGGCGGTTTTCGTAGAGACGGCGTCAAGCCTTGATGCCTGGCCGTATGGAACTCGTCAAGAACCGCCTTATGGGGAAAAACTTGCGATTTGCTAACTCTGTGCCGCGTATCTCGCGGCGGTGAGAACATTTTTTCCTATCAAGGAGTGGGGATGGCCGACGTCATCTTCGTCGCCCTGACGATCGCGGTCTTTGCGGTTCTCGGGCTTGTCGTCAAGGCGGTGGACCGGCTGTGAGCGCCGTCAACGCCATAGGCCTGGTCGTGGTCGTCGGCCTGGTGGTCTTCATGGTCGCCGCCCTGCTGTTTCCGGAGCGCTTCTGATGTCACCGACCATGACCGGGATCCTGTTCATCGGATCTCTTGTCGCCGCCCTGATCCTGACGCACCGGCCGCTGGGCGACCACATGTACCGGGTTTACACGGCCACCCGGCATCTCGCGGTGGAGCGGGCGATCTACCGGCTGATCGGGGTGCGGCCGGACACCGAGCAGCGCTGGGGCGTCTACGCCCGCAGCGTGCTGGCGTTCTCCGCCGTCTCCATCCTCTTCCTGTACGGCATGCAGCGGCTGCAGGACAAGCTGTTCCTCTCCCTGGGCATGCCTCCGGTCACCGACCACGTGGCCTGGAACACCGCGGTCAGCTTCGTGACCAACACCAACTGGCAGTCCTACTCGGGTGAGTCCACCATGGGGCACCTGGTGCAGATGTCCGGGCTGGCGGTGCAGAACTTCGTCTCGGCCGCGGTGGGCATGGCGGTGGCGATCGCGCTGGTGCGCGGATTCGCCCGCAGGACGACCGACGAACTGGGTAACTTCTGGGTCGACCTGGTGCGCGGCTCGGTGCGGATCCTGCTGCCGATCGCCTTCGTCGGCGCGGTGGTCCTGGTGGCCGGTGGCCTGATCCAGAACTTCTCGGCACCGCACGACGTGGCCACGCTGACCGGTGGAACCCAGGCGATCACCGGTGGGCCCGTGGCCAGCCAGGAGATCATCAAGGAGCTGGGTACCAACGGCGGCGGTTTCTACAACGTCAACTCCGCCCACCCGTTCGAGAACGCCACCGGCTGGACCAACTGGGTGGAGATCTTCGCGATCCTGCTGATCCCGTTCGCGCTGCCGCGCACCTTCGGCCGGATGGTGGGCGACAAGCGCCAGGGGTATGCGATCACCGCGGTGATGGCGGCGCTGGCCCTGATCAGCGTCGCGGTGCTGACCGGCCTTGAGCTGGCGCACGGCGGCACGGTGCCGCAGGCGGCCGGCGCGGCCATGGAGGGCAAGGACGTGCGGTTCGGGGTGGCCAACTCCGCCACCTTCGCCGCGGCCACCACGCTGACCTCAACCGGCGCGGTCGACTCCTTTCACGACTCCTACACCGCGCTGGGCGGAATGATCACGATGTTCAACATGATGCTGGGCGAGGTCGCGCCGGGCGGTGTGGGCTCCGGCCTGTACGGCATGCTGGTGCTCGCGGTGATCACGGTGTTCGTCGCGGGCCTGATGGTGGGCCGCACCCCCGAGTATCTGGGCAAGAAGATCGGCGCCCGGGAGATCAAGCTCGCCTCGATGTACTTCCTGGTCACCCCGGTTCTGGTGCTGACGGGTACGGCGTTCGCGATGGGCTCGTCGGAGCAGCGGGCGAGCATGCTCAACAGCGGCCCCCACGGTTTCTCCGAGGTGCTGTACGCCTTCACCAGCGCCTCCAACAACAACGGGTCGGCGTTCGGCGGCCTGACGGTCAACACCCCGTGGTACGACACGGCGCTTGGACTGTGCATGGCGCTGGGCCGGTTCCTGCCGATCGTCTTCGTGCTGGCCCTGGCCGGGTCCCTGGCCAGGCAGTCGCCGGTGCCGGCGTCGGCGGGCACGCTGCCCACGCACCGGCCGCAGTTCGTCGGCATGGTCGTCGGCGTGACGCTCATCCTCGTCGGGCTGACCTTCCTCCCCGCCCTGGCGCTGGGGCCGCTCGCAGAAGGAATCAACTGATATGTCAACCCAGACGCTCAAGGTGCAGGGCCGTACCCCCGGCAGTCCGGGTAAGAGGGACGGCAAGGTCGGCGGCGGGTTGCTCGACCCCAAGCAGCTGATCCTGTCGCTGCCGGACGCCTTCAGGAAGCTCAACCCGGTGACGCTCTGGCGTAACCCGGTGATGTTCATCGTCGAGATCGGCGCGCTGCTCACCACGGTGCTCGCGGTCGTCGAGCCGTCGTTCTTCGCCTGGGCCATCGTGCTCTGGCTCTGGCTGACAGTGCTCTTCGCCAACCTGGCCGAGGCGGTCGCCGAGGGCCGGGGCAAGGCGCAGGCCGCCACGCTGCGCGCCGCCAAGCGCGACACCGTCGCCCGCAGGGTCAAGAACTGGAAGCCCGGGATCACCGTCTCCGAGTGGGACGTCGTGGGCGCTCCCGAACTCTGCCAGGGTGACTTCGTGATCGTCGAGGCAGGGGAGATCGTCCCCGGCGACGGCGACGTGGTCGAGGGCATCGCCAGCGTCGACGAGTCGGCGATCACCGGCGAGTCGGCACCGGTGATCCGGGAGTCCGGTGGTGACCGCTCGGCGGTGACCGGCGGCACCAGGGTGCTCTCCGACCGCGTCATCGTGCAGATCACCCAGAAGCCGGGGGAGAGCTTCATCGACCGGATGATCGCCCTGGTCGAGGGCGCCAACCGGCAGAAGACGCCCAACGAGATCGCGCTCAACATCCTGCTGGCCGCGCTGACGCTCATCTTCCTGGTCGCTACCGCGACCATGCAGCCGATGGCGATCTACGCCAAAACCGAGAACCCCGGGGTGCCCGACTCCCTGGCGCTGACGGCCGAGGGCGTCACCGGGATCGTGCTGGTGTCGCTGCTGGTCTGCCTGATCCCGACCACGATCGGCGCGCTGCTGAGCGCGATCGGGATCGCGGGGATGGACCGGCTGGTGCAGCGGAACGTGCTCGCGATGAGCGGCCGGGCGGTGGAGGCCGCGGGAGACGTCAGCACCCTGCTGCTGGACAAGACCGGCACCATCACGCTGGGCAACCGGCAGGCGTCGGAGTTCGTGCCGGCGCCCGGGGTGCCGGCGGAGGATCTGGCCGCCGCGGCGCAGCTGTCGAGCCTGGCCGACGAGACACCGGAGGGACGTTCGATCGTGGTCTACGCCAAGCAGGCGTACGGCTTGCGGGAACGGCAGCCTGGCGAGCTGGCCCACGCCGAGTGGGTGCCCTTCACCGCCCAGACCCGGATGTCCGGCGTCGCCGTGGACGACCGCCAGGTCCGCAAGGGGGCCGCCACCGCGGTGATGAAGTGGGTCAGGGACAACGGAGGCCACCCCACCGACGAGGTCGGCGCGATCGTGGACGCCATCTCCGGCAGTGGCGGCACGCCGCTGGTGGTGGGGGAGATCTCCGGCGACACGGCCCGCGTGCTGGGGGTGATCCACCTCAAGGACGTGGTCAAGCAGGGCATGCGGGAACGGTTCGACGAGATGCGCCGGATGGGCATCCGCACCGTCATGATCACCGGCGACAATCCGCTGACCGCGCGGGCCATCGCCGACGAGGCCGGGGTGGACGACTTCCTGGCCGAGGCCACGCCCGAGGACAAGCTGGCCCTGATCCGCAAGGAGCAGGAGGGCGGGCGGCTGGTGGCGATGACCGGCGACGGCACCAACGACGCTCCCGCGCTGGCCCAGGCCGACGTCGGGGTGGCGATGAACACCGGCACCTCCGCCGCCAAGGAGGCCGGAAACATGGTGGACCTGGACTCCAACCCCACCAAGCTGATCGAGATCGTGGAGATCGGCAAGCAGCTGCTGATCACCCGGGGAGCGCTGACCACGTTCTCCATCGCCAACGACATCGCCAAGTACTTCGCCATCATTCCGGCGATGTTCGCCGCGGTCTACCCGGGGCTGGAGACGCTGAACGTGATGCGGCTGGCCAGTCCGCAGTCGGCCATCCTCTCAGCGGTGATCTTCAACGCGATCGTCATCGTGGCGCTGATCCCGCTGGCGCTGCGCGGGGTGCGCTACCGGCCGTCGAGCGCCTCCAAGCTGCTCAGCCGGAACCTCTACCTCTACGGCCTGGGCGGGATCATCGTCCCGTTCATCGGTATCAAGCTCATCGACCTGTTCGTTCAGCTCCTTCCGGGGATGTCGTAATGGAACGCCTGCCCAGCTGGGTCCGCCAGCATCTCGCCGCGCTGCGCGCGCTGCTCGTCCTCACCCTGATCCTCGGCGCGGTCTATCCGCTGGCGGTGATCGCGGTGGCGCAGACGGTCTTCGCCGACAAGGCCAACGGCTCCGTCATCCGCGGCGGCACCGGCAAGGAGATCGGAAGCTCACTGGTCGGTCAGGCATTCACCGACGCCGAGGGGCGGCCGGTGAAGAAGTACTTCCAGAGCCGCCCGTCGGCGGCCGGGGACGGCTACGACATGCTGTCGACCTCCGCCAGCAACCTCGGTCCCGAGGACGTCGTCGACGTGCTGCCGGTACCGGGGGCCAAGGACGAAGAGGGAAAGCCGGACACCGGCAAGCAGTCGCTGCTGACCCAGGTCTGCGCCCGGAGCCTGGCGATCGGGAAACTGGAGGGGGTCGGCGGCGCCCGGCCGTACTGCACCCCCGACGGGGTGGGGGCGGTGCTGAAGGTCTTCCCGGCCTCAGGCACCCCGACCCGGGCGGTCAGCGTCAACCAGGCGTGCCCGGCCGTCCCCTTCCCGGCCACCTACCGTGGGGTGAAGGTCGAGTGCGGCAAGCCCGGCGAGGACTACGCGACGGGCCGTACCGTCCCGATCCGGGGGGACGCGGCCCCGCCGGCGGTGCCCGCCGACGCGGTCACCGCCAGCGCCTCCGGGCTCGACCCGCACATCTCGGTCGCCTACGCCGAGCTCCAGGCGCCCCGGGTGGCCAGGGAGCGCGGTCTGGCCGTGACCAGGGTCAGGCAGCTGATCCGGGAGAACACCCTCGGACGCGCCCTGGGGTTCATGGGTGAGCCGGCCGTCAACGTCCTGGAACTCAACCTGGCCCTCGACAAGGGATGACAGACGCTGAGAGCGGGCAGCCGGCGACCTCCGGCGGCCCGCTCTCCGGACGAGAAACGATCAGGATGAACACGGCGAACACGGCGAAGGCGGCGAAGGCGGCGAAGGCGGTGAGCGGGGGCAGGGGACGGCTCCGCGTCTATCTGGGTGCGGCGCCTGGTGTCGGTAAGACGTACGCGATGTTGAGTGAGGGGCGTCGGCGGTTGGGGCGTGGGACGGATGTGGTGGTGGGT
>NZ_JBEXUG010000033.1:0-70303 GCF_040614315.1 Streptosporangium sp. NPDC006007
GCAGTACCAGCCCGGCCTGCTGGACGGGTTCATCGCCGAGACCGGCCTCGTCCTCTTCGACCCACCGTAGTAACGCCCAGCTTTCATGCTCAGTATGCCTACAGGTTCACGTGCGCACGATCCTGCTCAGCCTCACGATCTGCGGCTGGAGTATTAGGCATCGGCAACGCGCGCACCCCAGCCACGCGATAGGAGTACGCCAGCCTGTTGGAGCCATTAACCCACGGCGTCACCGTCAGCCCGTCGAGCACGGCGGGGATAAGCTGCACGCCATACGCGGCCAGCTCAGCGGGAACCTCAGGCAACACCGGCATAACCGGCGCGCTGATCTTGACCGTGATCGTCTTGTTCTGGCCCTTGACCGCCGGGTCCGCGTCCATCACCGGCACCGCCCACACCAACTCGCCGGTTTCCTTGTCACGGCTGGACACGGGCCGATCTTTCATGGACGCCTCGAAATCGTTGACCGCAGTGATTTCCCCGACGACGTAACAGCCATACGGGAAAGCCAGCTCGAAGGACACAGGGATTCGTCCCTGTAGTGCCAATTGCGCTCCCATCGTAGATTCTGAACGGTCCAACGACCGAAACGCATTACCGGTTCCCGCAAATATTCCGGACACCGATTGCGGGCAACCGGAAAAGCCACACCGCATCACCAGGAGCACCACAAGCACCAGCAGGCAACACCCGACACCCGCACCACCAGCGGGAACACCACACCGCCGACCATTCCACCCGTAACTGTGATCCGAGTCACAACACCGCCGAAAACACGCCGCGAACGGTTGCCGAATTAACCCCAGAGATCCGGCGCGAACCAGCACCCGGACCTATCAGTCGAACTACGGAAACAGCGGGTTAAACAGTTCTCATGACCGCTGATCACCCAGTCCCTACCGTTATACCGTGCCCACCTCCCACCCCCAACGCCGAGTCACCCGCACCTTCTCCAACCTGACCCGGCACCCACCCGCACCGGACGACAAACCAGCCGCCGCGTCCCCCCGGCCGCGCGCCGCCTCCCGGCTTGGCCGCCTCCTATGCCGCCGCCCGCCTGTCACCCGCCCCGCCCGCACCGAACTCGACGCCCTTCCCGCCAAGGAACGACAAGAACTGTGGGACGCCCACCGGCAACGTCCCTTCCAGACAATCACGACCCTGCTTACTTCAATCGGCGTGCTGTTGAGCGTGGCGTTCACCGCGTACGGACTCAGCTACACCGCCCAAACCCTCAGCACAGCCCAAGAGGGCCAGATCACCGACCGCTACACCAAGGCCGTCGAACAACTTGCCTCTAAGGCCGTTGACGTACGACTCGGCGCCATCTACGCCCTGCAACGCATCGCCAACGACTCCCCCCGCGACCGCGCCACCATTCGCAACGTTCTGGCCGCATTCGTCCGCAACCACGACCTCTGCACCCCCAAACCACCACCAAAACAATGCAGCACCAAGGCAACCGAGAACCCCAACGCGGTGTCCAACCGAGTACGGCTACCGGCCGATGTTCATACCGCCCTCACCATCGCTTCAGCTCTGACCATCCCCGAAGACAGCCAGTCAGACTTCTCCCAAACGCGCTTACCTAATGCTGACCTGGCCCGCATGGACCTGACCCGCGTGAACCTGACTGGCGCGACCCTAACCGGCGCGAACCTGACCCGCGCGAAGCTGACCAACGTGACCTTGACCCGCGCGAACCTGACCCGCGCGAAGCTGACCAACGTGACCTTGACCCGCGCGAACCTGACCCGCGCGAAGCTGACCGGCGCGACCCTAACCAACGTGACCTTGACCCGCGCGAACCTGACCGGCGCGACCCTGACCGGCGCGAAGCTACCCAACGCGGACCTGACCGGCGCGAAGCTGACCGGCGCGCCCCTGACCGATGCGACCTTGACCGATGCGATTCTGACCCGCGCGAAGCTGACCGGCGCGACCCTGACCGGCGCGACCCTGACCGATGCGACCTTGACCGATGCGATTCTGACCCGCGCGACCCTGCCCGGCGCGGACCTGACCGGCGCGACCCTGACCCGCGCGAAGCTGACCGGTGCGACCTTGACCGATGCGACCCTGCCCGGCGCGACCCTGCCCGGCGCGGACCTGACCGGCGCGACCCTGACCCGCGCGAAGCTGACCGATGCGAAGCTACCCGGCGCGACCCTGACCGATGCGATTCTGACCCGCGCGACCCTGCCCGGCGCGGACCTGACCGGCGCGAAGCTGACCGGTGCGACCCTGACCGATGCGATTCTGACCCGCGCGAAGCTGACCGATGCGATTCTGACCCGCGCGGACCTGACCGGCGCGAAGCTGACCGGTGCGAACCTGACCGGCGCGAAGCTGACCGGTGCGAACCTGACCGGCGCAGACCTGACCAACGTCAGAGGGATGACTGCGGGCGAGATCCGGAAGGTGGCTATCACCGACTCCGCCACGAGATTCTGATCATCACGGATGGGATGAATGCGCCGCGTATCCCTACGAAGCGTGCGCAGCTTGCGTTGCCGAATTGTTCTTATAGAGGTCAAGGCGGCAGCGCTCCGCGCCGCCGCACGGCGGGACACGCCCCGCCGCCCCGGCACGGCCAGCGGCCGGGGCATGCGGCCTGGAGGCCGGTCCCCGCCCGCGCCAGCCGGGACGGCACGGCGTAAGCCCGCCGCCCACCGCACCACCCCGCCCGTCGCAGCCAACCCCACCCGCCGACCGTGAACGCGCCGCCGCCCCGGACTCCCCGAGGACGCCGCGAACCGTCGGCCCCCGCAGGCGCGGGACGGGGGCTCAGTTGCCGAAAGATTACTCCCGCCCAGGCGGCGCCACGCACCCCCATCAAGATCATTTATCCCCTTGCCGCGAACCTCTTCAAGATCATCTTTCCGTCGCGGTGGCGCCGGCTGAACTGCCCTTAACGGGCGCCCCTTTCAGGGGTGGCTACGCCATTCGACCGGCCCCACCGCTACCCCACTCATGCCCGCTCGTAGACCACGGCCGCCCACCCCGGTAATACGAGAAGGCCCCCACCGGAACACATCCGGCGAGAGCCTCCCAACGCCCTGCAACCCGCCTACCTCACCACGGGGCCACTCCCGGCGGGACGAGGACGCGACCCAGGCAACACAGCCACGACATGCGCCACGGCCACCCGCAGCAGCCCCGGCGGATGCGTCGGGAACACCACAGCTACGGCAACGGCAATGACCCGCCTTCGCAGCGGGACCCCTGCCAGCCGCCCCCGAGTCAGCCGGATAGCGGCAAGGTTGGCCTCCAAGCCCATCGCCCGTACCGACGAGGCATCGGCGATCAGCTCATTGACCCACGCCACCGCCCCAGCCGCGCACCAGTACACCGCCACGGCCACCACCGGGGACACCGGCGCGGCCCCCGCCACGATCCACCCCATCGGGCGCATCACGGCCTGAGCGGCGGTGTAGGCGCTCATCACACCGGTACAGTGCCGCATCTCATGGCGTATGACCGCCTCAAACGTCGGTACGGGCAGGAACGCCACACGGCGGCCGATCACCAGCACCCGCCGGTTATTCACCCTCAGCACCCCGGCATTGAGGCACCCGGCATGCTCGCACGTGCCATCCTCCACCCCCTCCGGGCAGGGAGCCAGACACGGATGAATCGCGATGATGCGCCGGTATCGCGCCAGCGTGGCACCGATCACCGCCGCCAGGGCATCGCGCGCGGCCTCCGGCATCCGACGTCGCGCCGTCCGCCAGTACGGATACGCCGTCGCCCAGTCGACCGGCCCGAGCAGGCGGTGGGTATTACCCATCAGCACCACCCAGGCCACCACACAGACGGCGACCGAGACCGGCAGCGCCCAGCCGACGACGCTCCGCAGCAGCACCCCGGCCCCGAAGAAGATCGCCGCCCCCGCGACCTGCACGGCGAGCACCGTTCGCGCACCGGCGGCAGTGGCGGACATCCGCACCAGCAGCCCGGAAACGGCGTCCTCGAACGTCAGCGGACCGGACGTCTTGCTCGGATCAGATGCCTTGCTTACACGACTCACGAGTTACTCACGAAATCCCATCTGTGAACAGAACACGGATAGATCAAGAACGGATAGATCAAGAACTGCACGGGAACCTTCGGCAGGGCTCGCTCAACAGAAGCGACCGGTCAGGGGACCGCCGCCCTACCGAAGGGGTAAGGACCCGAAGCGAGCCGGGCAACTCGGTCAGGAGGCCGGCGAACAGCCGACCTGAAACCACACGACGCCGCGCGTCGGGCTGTGCTCAGAACTCCATGCGTCGGCCAGCCGGTGAACCAGATCCAGCCCACGGCCCCCCAGGTCGAGGTCATCGGCGTTACGCATCCGGGGCACGTTCACCGTCGATCCCCGGTCGATCACCTCTACATGCACCACGTCGCCGCCCATGGCCACGCCGTGCCCCACGGCCACGCAGACTTGCAGAACGTCGTTCCGTGAGTCGCTGTGCACCACGGCATTGGTGACCAGCTCACTCACGAGCAGTTCCACCGTGTCCAGGGCATCGCCCCCGACGTGATCGGCCAGCAGCTTGCGCACCCAGTCGCGGGCGGTGCTCACCTCCCGAGGAGTCCCCCGGAAGGTCTCATGCCCGATGATGCGTAGCCCGTTCCAGCGAACGATCGTCGCGGCGGTCATGATCCGGCCACCACAACGGCCTGTGTCACGGCGTCGACGTCGGCCACGGGAGCGGAGAACGGCGGAGCCAACCCCTCCGGCCCCCACGCGTAGAACCAGTTCCCGCCGCGCACGACCACCTGTATGCACACCTCCGTCGTACGCGGCATAGCCTGGAGATACGGGTTCTTGAGGTACGGGTTCTCGCCCGAGGTCGAGGGCAGCACCACGGCGCAGTAACAGCCGCTCTCACGCAGCGCGACGGCCAGACGCCCGAGTACCACCATCCACGCCGGTAAGTCGTGGTCCGTCATGACGCCGCCCCCGCGACGGTCTCGGCCGCGTACGGGTCAGCGGCCCAGACCCACTCATCCCGCCGCCACAGCACCGACCACCACGGCCGTCAGGTGAACAGCCGGCCGTGAGCACGCCGCACGACCCGGACCCGGAGCCGAACCCCGGACACGGACATGACCTCTACGACCGGCGAACCGACAACGGGCAAAACCAGCGAAGTGCCCACCTCCAAAGTCCTAAGGTCCCAGCAGAGCCGTACTAGATGGATGAACTCCTGTTCCCGTGGGGCTGCCCGTGTGCGCACTCGCACGTGTTCCTCCCTCGCTCCCGCTGGCCATCCTGCATCGCGTAGACAACATGATGCATACGAAGAGCTGTGTACGCAACATGTTGCTTGCGCATCAAGGGGGGCGACTCCGCTACCCTGGATCGCATGATTCAACGGCGGCGAGCACCGACCACTCGGCTCCGGCGGCTGGCAATGGAGTTGCGGCAGCTCAGGGAGCATTCGGGCCTATCGCGTGAACAGATAGCGGAAGCCACCGAGATCAACAGAGCAACTCTGTACCGAATCGAAACGGCACAGGCGAAGCCGCAGGCGCGGACACTGCGAGCACTACTCGACGTGTACGGGGTGCCGGAGAACCGCCGAAATGAACTGGTCGCAATCCTCAAAGCGGCCGGGGAGGAAAGCTGGCTCCAAGGGGCCTCAGACTTGCCTGACCAGTACGCCACTTACATAGCGTTTGAGCAGGAAGCGAAAGGGGTCCTCAACTACGAGTCCCTATTCTTTCCGGGCTTACTGCAAACTGAGGCATATGCTCGTACGGCAATCCCCGGAGGTGCTCCGGAACTACCAGTGGACGAGGTTGAAAGTCGGGTAGCGGCCCGCATGGCCCGCCAAGCCCCACGCAATCCGCCGCCAATCATCAGCGTGATCATTGACGAAGCGGTCTTACACCGTCGTGTCGGCGGCCCAAAAATCATGCGTGAACAACTACAACGCCTACTCGACGACAGTCGGCAACCTCACATCACGATACAGGTAATACCTTTTGAGGCTGGTGTTCACCCAGGGATGCACGGGGCATTCGTCATCCTTCAGCAAGACTCTCACGATGTGGTCTATATCGAGGCAAGAACGACAGACCTGTTCTTGGAGGGCGATAACGACGTAAGAGGATATAACCTGATGTTTAAGCAGCTTCGAGCCGTAGCGGCCAGCCCCGAGGAGACCCGCAACCTCGTGGCCCGTGTGCTCGCAAACATAAAGTGAGAGGAGATGAGGGTATGACGAATAAGGAAACTGACCTCTCTCGCGCCCAGTGGAGAACGAGCAGTCTTAGTGGTTCAAATGGTCAGTGTGTGCAGGTTGCTTTCATTGATAGTCGTGTAGCCGTGCGTGACAGCAAAGACCCCAGAGGATCGGTACTGATCTTCACTCGCAGCGAATGGCATGCCTTCGCGGGCGGTATCCGCCTAGGTGAATTTGAATTCCCTGCAAGCTGAACCAACCCCCCTCAAGACCCGCAGGGTAGCCTCACAGGGAAGCTTATGATCTTGCCTCCGGCGGGTCTTCACTCCGAGATGATCACCGAATCATGAAGTCGGTCACGGCCATTGATGTCCATTGTCGCCCCATGATCGAGAAACAACAATCGGCGAAGGGCATAAAAGATCCCGCTGAATCAACGCATCAGCGGGATCTTTTCGTAACCAGTCATCACACGAGGGAAGCGCGCCATCTGACTTGTGCGCGTAGCGCGTGCAGGTGAGTGACCCCGCCGCCCGATTGTCCGGGGCTCCCGGAACCTGTCAAGGGCGGCTGTGATCGTAGGGCAACCAGCGCGCACGGAAGGTCACCGGGCCATGTACACGCGAAGCCACCCTTGACAGGCCCCGCTCGCAGTCCCGGAGTCGGCAGCTATGGGGATCGGGGAAGGTACGGGGCAACCTAGCGAGCCGGGAAGACGCGCGGCCCCATCGCCCATCGGTTGACCAGCAGCAGGCGAGAAAAGCAGCCAAGGGCATACGTGCAGGTCAGACCAACAACGAGATGGATCGTTACCGGTTCGTAAGCCAAGTTTTAGGGGTCATACCTTGGCAACCGGCTTGCCCGCGCCGTTCGGGCCGAGTAGTCCGTAGACGGTACCGGTCGGAACTACCAGATCAACGCCCTGGAGGGCGGTCGTCGCGCCGAAGCGTTTCACGATGCCGTGTGCTTCGACCGCGGTCTGCGTCATCAAACCTGCTCCCGATAAGTTGGGTGGTGGGTGCGCCGCCTATGGGTACGGTGTATGCATATGACTAGGGAGTGTACTCACGTGAGTTCGCCTTCACCACCGGTGATCTGGATTCGGTTGTCGGCACCGCTCCGCGCCCGCGAGCGCCCCCTCGACTACGAGATCATCACCAGGACCGCGATCGCCATTGCCGACCTCGACGGCCTCGACGCCGTCTCCATGCGCAAAATCGCCAACCGGATCGAGAGCGGCACGATGTCGCTGTATCGGCACATCAGAGGCAAGGACGACCTCATTGAGCTGATGTATGACAGCGTGCTGGGCGAGTTGGAGCTCGCGGAGCGGCCGTCCCGGGACTGGCGAACCGAGCTCGCCGACCTGGCCCGGCGTAGCCGTCGGCTACATCACCACCACCCCTGGATCAGCCAGATCGGCCAGCGCCCGGCCATGGGACCCAACGCGGTCCGCATGATGGAGTACGCGATGGCGTGCGTGGACGGTCTCGGACTCACCGCCGACCGGATGCTGGATCTGGTTTCCACCGCGCTGCACTTCACCCAGGGGTTCGTCCAGGCCGAGCTCGCCGAGGCCGAGGCGCAGCGGCGTACAGGGCTGGACGAGGACGCCTGGCGGGATTGGATGGCGCCGTACCTCTCGCGGTTGCTCAACGAAGACCAGCACCCGTACCTCGAACGGATCATCACCGAGGCCGACAACCATCCCCAGCAGGACACGGTGTTCGAGCGGCGCCTGGAGATGGTCCTGGACGGGCTCGCGGCCAGCCTGCCCGGGCGCCGCTCGTGATCGCCGCTCGAATCGGAGTCGAGCGTGACGCGAACGCGCGGGGAAAGCATTGCGGGTGTGAAGGCAATCGTGCTGGCGAGGGATGCGGGGCCGCGGCTGCTGCCCATTGGGCTGGACCGGCCCCGATGCCTCGCACCCGTGGCGGGCAGACCACTGATTCTCCACGGGCTTGATGCCATCCGCGTAGCCGACATCACACAAGTCATCGTCGTCGTCGGTGGCGCGCACGCCGGCCGGATCAAGGACATGCTGGGGCGCGGTTCGCGGTTCGGGCTGGAGATCGAATACGTGCGGCAGGACGAGGCGCTCGGGCTCGCTCACGCCGTGCACATCGCCAAGGAGGCCCTCGGCGTCGATGACTTCCTCGTCTACCTGGCCGACAACATGCTCATTGGCGGGGTGCGCGAGCTGGTGTCCGACTACTTCAGCGGGCGCCCGGAGGCGATGGTCGCGCTCAACCGTGTTGAGGACCCGGGCAGATGCGGCGTGGCCCAGGTCGGGCCGGACGGTCTCGTCCGCGAACTGGCCGAGAAGCCGGCGCAGCCGAAGGGCAACCTCGCCGTAGCCGGACTGTACGCGCTCTCGCCCGCCATCTACCAGGCGCTGGTCAGCATCAGACCGGGCTGGCAGCGCCGCAGCGAGCTGACCGACGCGCTGACCTGGCTGATCGAGCACGGATACGCGGTCAAGGCGCACTCGTTCACCGGCTACTGGCGCGACGTCAGCCGTGTGGACCATCTACTCGAAGCCAACCGCGCGGCGTTGCTCGCGTTGTCTCCGGCAACCGGTCACGGCGCGATCGACGATGCCAGTGAGGTGATCGGCTCGGTGGTGATCGAAGCGGGCGCGAAGCTGGCCAGGTCACTCGTGATCGGCCCGTCCTGGATCGGCGAGGGCGCGGTGATCGTGGACAGCGTCGTCGGCTACGGCATGCCCATCTCTACCCAAGTACGCGTGGCGTCCCAGCTCTGACCATCGATATCTCCTTCGATCAGATCCGTATCCCTGCTCCTCGTCACGCGGGCAGCGTACCGATGGCCTGTGCCAGCCGGGAACCACACCGGTCTGCGTCGTCCGGTCCCTGTTTTGAACATCTGACGGTGCCGGGTACCGCCGTGGCGCGTGATCGGGAGTGGCCCACCCTGTGTGAGCGGAGGCGGTGGCGAGGGGGCGGTGGCGAGGGGGCGGCTCCGCCGCGGTCTGGAGAGGGGGACGGCGTTGACGGGTGCGCCCGGGACGGAAAGGTAAGATTTTTGTTTGGAGCCGCGCCCCGGACCCGTACGCCACGCGTCTGATCAGCGCGTATGTCACGTCCTTCAGGGACACCTAACTGTCACGGTCCAAAAGTCGTTGACCGGTGCCGATGCTGTGGATTCATGCGCCCGACGCGCCCGTCCGCCCCCGGCGCATCCAACGGACGATCCCTCTGTAACAGGATGGATGAGGAAAACTTGGGCCTTGTAGGACCGGGACAAGGTGTGCAATTTTACATTTCACCTAACCGGTACGGATGGCAGTCGGCTGAGCTTCGCCGTCCGGCTGTCCTGCTCCCACCCCCCAGGAGTAGTAAGTGACATCTACGCCACGTCGTTCCCTCACAAGCGCTGTGCTCTTAGGCGCAGCCCTGACCCTAGGGCTGATCACTCAGGCGGGTGTGGTCGCCGCCAACGCCGCGACCGCCCACACCGCCGGTGCCAAAACCGCAGCTGCGGCGGCCCCTCGTCCGGATCGGGAGGTGTCGGGCTCGCTGAGCGCGCCCTCCCAGCACACGAGCCGGGAGCGGCTCGCGGTCAAGGATCGGCCGCCGCTGCCGGCCTCGGACCAGGAACTCAAGCGCGATTATGACGTTCCAGCCGCCGATCCCGCCAGGAAATCCGCGAAGTCCACGAAGTCAGCGAAGTCCGGCCAGGCCAGCGCGAAGGCGGCCGCCGCGGCGTGTACGGTCAGCAACTTCACCTCCAACACCGGATGGGCGCTGGTCGACGCCATCAAGGCCTCCACCCCCGAGTGCATCAACAGCCTGTTCGGTCTGACCGGAAGCGACGCCACCTACGCGTTCCGCGAGTCGCAGATGACCTACGTGGCCTACGGCCTGCGCGACAACGGCGGGCGCTACACCGGTGACAACAGCGACTCCACCCTGCAGCTCGTCCTCTACCTGCGGGCCGGCTACTACGTGCACTGGTACTACCCGTCCACCGTCGGCACCTACGGCACCGCCCTCCAGAGCGCGATCCGCTCCGGGCTGGACGCGTTCTTCGCCAACGGCCGCTCCAGCGACGTCAACGACGCCAACGGCGAGACCCTGTCCGAGGCCGTCACCCTCATCGACAGCGCCGAGGAGAACGCCCGCTACCTCTACGTGGTGAAGCGGCTGCTCAACGGCTACAACAGCTCCTACAACCAGTACTGGTACATGCTCAACGCGGTGAACAGCGTCTACACCGTGATGTTCCGCGGTCACCAGGTGCCCGAGTTCGCCACGCTGGTCCAGAGCGACACCAGCATCATCGACACCCTCTACAGCTTCGCCAACAACAACATGGCGCTGATGGGTACCGACAACGACTTCCTCACCTCCAACGCCGGTCGTGAGATGAGCCGCTTCCTGCAGTACGCCAGCCTCAAGAGCAAGGTCCGCCCGCTGAGCAAGGCCCTGCTGGACCGTAGCAGCCTCACCGGCACCACCGCCCGGCTCTGGGTGGGCGTCGCCGAGATGACCGACTACTACGACAAGGCGAACTGCTCCTACTTCGGCACCTGTGACCTGCAGGCCCGGGTCAAGGCCGCGGTGCTGCCGATCAACCACACCTGTAGCTCCACCCTGCGGATCCTGGCCCAGGACATGACCGCCGCCCAGCTCAGCGCGAGCTGCACCAGCCTGGCCAACCAGGACGCCTACTTCCACAACATCGTCCGGGACAACGGGCCGGTCGCCAACGACAACAACACCTCCCTTGAGGTGATCGTCTTCAACTCCAGCTCCGACTACGGCACCTACGCCGGTGTCATGTACGGCATCGACACCAACAACGGTGGCATGTACCTGGAGGGCAACCCCGCCGTCGCCGGCAACCAGCCCAGGTTCATCGCCTACGAGGCCGAGTGGCTCCGCCCGACCTTCGCGATCTGGAACCTGAACCACGAGTACACGCACTACCTCGACGGCCGGTTCAACATGTTCGGCGACTTCACCGCCAACATCGCGACCCCGACCATCTGGTGGATCGAGGGCTTCGCCGAGTACGTCTCCTACTCCTACCGCCAGGAGGTCTACGACGCCGCGATCACCGAGGCGGCCAAGAAGACCTACACCCTGCGCCAGCTCTTCGACACCACCTACAACGACGACACCACCCGCATCTACCGCTGGGGCTACCTGGCCGTGCGGTACATGCTGGAGAAGCACCCCTCCGACGTCACCACCCTGCTGGGCTACTACCGCTCCGGTAACTGGAACGCGGCCCGCACCTTCCTGACCGGCCTGAACTACAACACCGACTGGAACACCTTCCTGACCGCCTGCGCGGCCGGCGCCTGCGCCGGGGGCGGTGGCACCAACCAGGCCCCCACCGCGGCCTTCACCTCCAGCGTGAACGGCGCCACGGTGACCTTCACCGACGGCTCCAGCGACTCCGACGGCACCATCGCCTCCCGCGCCTGGGACTTCGGCGACGGCACCACCTCCACCGCCACCAACCCCGCCAAGACCTACACCGCCTCCGGCACCTACACCGTCAGACTGACCGTCACCGACAACAAGGGCGCCACCGGCACCGTCTCCAAGTCCGTCACCGTCTCCACCGGCGGCGGCACCAACCAGGCCCCCACCGCGGCCTTCACCTCCAGCGTCAGCGGCGCCACGGTGACCTTCACCGACGGCTCCAGCGACTCCGACGGCACCATCGCCTCCCGCGCCTGGGACTTCGGCGACGGCACCACCTCCACCGCCACCAACCCCGCCAAGACCTACACCGCCTCCGGCACCTACACCGTCAAGCTGACCGTCACCGACAACAAGGGCGCCACCGGCACCGTCTCCAAGTCCGTCACCGTCTCCACCGGCGGCGGCACCCTGCCGACCTGCACCGGCTCCGACGTCCGCACGCTGGGCAAGAACTGCAGCCGCGGCAACGTCTCGGCCACCGCGGGCAACTACGCCTACTTCTACATCTACCTCCCGGCCGGCACCACCCAGCTGACCGTCTCCAGCTCCGGCGGCACCGGCAACGCCGACCTCTACTACAGCCCCAGCACCTGGGCCACCACCAGCAACTACACCAAGCGGTCGGTCACGGCCGGCAACGCCGAGACCCTGACCATCACCAGCCCGGTCGCCGGCTACCACTACATCAGCGCCCACGCCGCGACGGCCTTCAGCGGCCTGACCGTCTCCAGCAGGTACTAGTCCCTCCACCCCGGCTCCTCGCCGGGTAAGCCCTCATGGGTCCTTCCCCCTACCGGGGAAGGACTCATGAGCCGTTTCCGGGCATGGGCCCGTTCCCCTCTTCCGAGAGGGAGGGCCGGGCGGGGCGGCGGGACTTCGCCTGCTCTCCCGGCCGTGGGCCGGTGGCGTCGCCGAGCACGACAGCGGAAACCAGGAGGTGCTCCTGGCGGCAGCCACGGCCTGGTCAGCCGGTTGCATTCGCCCTCTCTCAGGGGTTCGGGGCAAGCGATCGGCCGGTGAGCACGCCACCGATCTCGCGGGCGACCTCGGGGTGAGTCAGGTACTCCTCCATGTGATGCACCCGCTCGGCGGGATTGGTGACGGAGGTTTCGAGCAGTTCTCCGTGCCAGTCGTCACCGAGCGGACAGCCGATGGTGACCGGGTCGTTCGGGCACCACGCGTTGAGCCAGTGGGCCACCCGCTCGGGGCGTTCGGGCCCGCCGATGAGCAGGCGTTGGTAGACGCTGTCCAGGCCGAGCGGGCTTCCGGCGGTGACGAGCAGTTCGACGTCCATCCTCGGGTCGAGGCGAGTGAGCAGATCCACCGCGACGACCGTGCCCAGACTGTGGCTGACCAGCACCACCCGGCCGGTATGCGGCATTGTCTGCAGAACGCAGTCCAGGACCGTCTCTCGGACCTGCTGGTCGTCGAGGTAGGCCGCGACGTCCGCGAAGATCGCGGCAATGGCCAGCCGGTCCAGATTGGTAACGGCGGCCAGCCAGCTCAGCCCCTGGTGGACGGCGTCGACCAGCCCTTCCTCGGTGACCGGCCGCGCGGCGGGCATGCCCGCGCGAGTCGCGGCCTCGGTGATCATCCGCTCGTACAGCCGCCGCGTGGTGCCGGAGATCGGAGTGGCCGCCATGGTCGGATCGGCGACGATCGCCTCGGGGGAGTGCGGGACGGCTCTGGACGTTCGCGTGGCTTCGGCGAGTCGGTCGCCGTAGAAGGGGAAGTAGACGTCGCCCGGTTCGATCGTGGGCAACCCGGCACGCGTGAGCCCGCAATTCAGCCCCGCGGTCCAGTACCGGCGCAGGTGTTCGGGGTTTTTTCCCTGCTGGCCGCGACCATGCAGGAAGACCAGGCGCAGAGTGCCGCCGAACGCCGCCGGACCGGCGATCAGGCCGGTGCGGGCGGCGGCCATGTGGGAGGGCCCGGCGCCGGGACGGACCGTGCTCTCGCCGGATGGTCCGTGAACCAGGCGCGTGGCGGCTGGAGCGGTGACCGCCTCCGTAACGGCCGGCCGCGGACCGGCGCCGTCATGGAGCCCCGACTCCGGGCCCATCTCGGCCAGGAAGCCTCTGCGGACGTCATCGAGCGGCAGTATGGCCAGATGCTTGAGGATGGCGCTGATACGGACACCCTCATTGGAGATCCAGTCGACGGCGTCGTCACCGTCGCCGGGCTGCCAGACCTGACCGTCCCGCCGCAGGATCTGGCCTTGGTCGTTGGTTCTGGGCACGCCGCCGTGGTGCAGTGCCGTGACCTCCCACTGGTCGTTGTACACGGGGGAACCGGAATTGCCCGGCTCGGTGTCGGTCTGGTACTGGAGGAAGTTGTCCAGCCGGACCTCCAGCCTGTTCTCGCGGATGGATATCTCCTTCAACCGGCCGCTGGGGTGACCGACGATGTTGACCGGTTCCCCGAGGACCAGCTTGCCGAGCTGAACGCTGAGCCTGTTCCAGCCGAATGTCTCTCCCACCGGCCGGCCGGACGCGTCGGCGTTCACCACGACCAGGGCGAAGTCGAGGTCCTGGTCGGCGACGAAGAAGGTGTCCGGGTCCAGGGTGAACCGCTTGGTCTGCTCGGGCGTGTTGTCGATGGTGGCCTGGGCGTCGAACTCCACGAAGGCCTGCCGTACGGCCCCGGCTCGGGGGAACACGTGGTGGTTGGTCAGCAGGAGTCTCGGCGAGACCAGGAAGCCGGTGCCGATCGGTAACTCGCGGCCGTTCTCGCTCACCGAGATCCTGGCGACGGTCCGCGCCGCACGGGCACCGCGTGGAAGGAAGCTCCATGCCTGTAGTTCCTTGGCCACCCCCAGGATGCGTTCGTGCATCGAGGGCCGGTCCAGGGACACGGTTCGGGTGGCCTCCATCACCGCCTCGACCGGCACCCCTTGACGCTGAATGAGGCGGGCGGCGCGGGCCGCGAGCACCTCCGGCGAGTCGGGGAAGGCGTCACCCTGCTTCTGCCTGCGGTGGACTTCGTCGCGTTCGGCGGTGCTCTGGCGATACCGTTCGGCGGCTGCTTGGGCGTGATCTAAGCTCTTTTGGCGGACTTCATCAGATATGTTCACATCAAATCACGCTCCGATCCCTAATACCGGTAAGCGGCCGTCCACCCCGGTCATCTCGCGATCCTGAGCACGCCGTCCGCGCAGGAGAGCACGGCGAGTTCGTACGGCGTGCGGCCTCCTTCGGGAAATGAGACGCGCACCCGGCCGTCCTCCCAGCGCTGCCAGCGGCCCGTCACTTCCCGTGGGCGGTCAGCCGGACCGGGAAGAAGTTCGACAAACGTTCCATCCGCGCGGAACTCCAGACCTCGCCGCGGTCGCCGGGAGGGACGGAACGGATAGTGCTGTGGGCGATAAAGCGCCGCGGTCTCGGTGTCCTCCTCGTAGGAGTGGAGCCACACACCGATGATGTCCGGCGGCGTCTCGCTCACAGGTGACCTCCCTCGGATCTCTCGCGGTGCCCGTTCACCCGCCCGGGTGGGCGCCGACCATGCCGATCGCGGCGCGAATGTCGTTGAGAACCTCCGAGGTCAGTCGCTCGCTGTCGTGAAGCAGCCGCTCCACCTCACCGTTGGGGCTGGGCCGCACCATTTCGGGTACCGCCGTACTGGTCGGCGCGGCCGCTGTGACGGGCACGCGATCCGTCGGCGCGACGACGAACGACGCCCGCTCGCCCTCAAGGCAGGCGTTCATCCGTGTGGCCTGGCCACGGGTGAACACGAACATGGCCTCGTCGTCGGTGTAATCCATGTAATTCACGAACATGTCCCCGTTTGGCCCGTTATCGCATGTGATGCGGGGAAAATTCGGGGTTCCGTGGTTCGCGTCGGCCTGGTTGGGCGTGTCGTCGACCTTGTCGTCGCTGGTGCACGCGCCGTCGTCGTCGCCCCAGATGTGGTAGAGGTTCAGCCAGTGGCCGATCTCGTGGGTCGCGGTACGGCCGCCGTTGAAGGGTGCCGCCGCCGTACCGGTCGTGCCGAAGGCGGAGTGGAGGATGACGACGCCATCGGTCTGCGGCGGGCCGCCGGGAAACTGGGCGTAGCCGAGAAGACCTCCCCGAAGCTGGCAGACCCACAGGTTGAGGTACTGGTCGCTCGGCCACGGGTCCGAACCGCCGGTGGCGCTCGCCTTCACGGCGTCGTCCCAGCTGAAGTCGCCCTCGTCGGTGACCGTCCGGGTGATTCCGCTCGTCGGCTTGCCGTTCGGGTCCCGCGTGGCGAGGCGGAACTCGACCTGGGCGTCCGCCACCAGCGGCTTCCACACGTCCGGCACCTTGACCACGTCGGGGTTGGTTGCCCGGAAGTCCTGGTTGAGGACGGTGATCTGGCTGTGAATCTGCTCCTCCCCGATGTTCTGCTCCGGAAGGGCCCGGTTGTGGACCACGTGGACGACGACCGGGATGGTGACCACCTCGGTCCGTCCAGGGGCACGCCGTCCCGTCTCGTACTGCAGCGCCCGGTTCTCGATCACCGCACGCCGGGCGCGGTAGGTCATGCTCTCGTTGAGCAGCCTGCGGTGCACGAGCATGGTCCCGCACAGATCGCGGGACGGAGGCCGTGGAAGGCCGAGTTCGGTCATGGCGAGTCCTTCCAGAGTCGGATCAGGCCGGCTCAACCAAGCCGCGCCCGCGGGAGGCCCAAGGCGCCTCTGACGCCCTTCCGCCTGTCGTACCATTTATTTATGCCGATATAGGTCTCATATTGCGAAAATCGTTCAAAGAGGAGATTTGCATGATGGGCGTCGCGAGACGGCGACACCCGCACCCATCTTTATGAGCCTAAAAAGGGATATGGTGTCAAACAGTCGCGCCGACCCCCCATTGCGTACTCCGACACCAGACCCGTCCCACAGAAAATCTACGCTCTCACCTCCGGCGGTTCCCTTCGACTATCGCAGGAGAGCGGTTCGCCGTCGAGACCGGGGAGGCCGGAGGTTGTCCGGCGCCGCTCATCGCCGTTTAATTCCACGCGATACTGCCGGGAAAGGTGCTTTTGAAGTTCAAAATGCCGGAACTGATAATATGGCCCCTCGGCCCGTAGCAGGCCCAGGCGATGCGCGTCATCCAGGAAGCGCATGGCCCGCAGCGGTAACCGCCCTTTGGTGGCCAGATGGGGAATCGTCAGCTTATAGGCGAGCCACGCGTGGTGACTTCCCAGCATGAGACCGAACAGAAGTCCCAGCAGCAGCCCGCCCACGAGCGCGGCCAGCGGGTTTATTCCGGCCTGCAGTCCGATGACTCCCCCCATGAGGCCGATCACCAGGCCGCTGAGCGCCCGGAGAAGGGTGAGGTTTCTGTCGGCCTGCCAGGTTGAGCGTGGCGATCGTGCCGTAGTCGTGTCGGTGGGATACTCCACCCACCGGATCAGGCCGATCGTGAGCTCGAACGCGAGCCCGGACAGCAGCCCGACCGTGAGCGCGCCACTGCCCCGACTCATGAGCCAGCCCACGAGTGCGCCCAAGAGCCCGACGATCAGTCCGTCCCGCAGGGAGCGGACGAGAAACGAGAGCCTTCCGTGAAGCTGGAAGTCGGCGTAGCCGGGCAGTTCCGTGAACCATGACCTGCTCATGATCATGACGGCGAGTGCGGCCATGAGGCCGGTCACCACTCCGGCCACGGGCATCGCCGCCAGGAGGCCGATCGTCATCCCCACCACAAGCCCACACGAAAGGCTGACCGCCCAGCGGACCGAACGTGTCGGGGTGTGTCGTGCCAGGCGCCACCAGGCCACATCGTGGCTGTCCCCGCCGAGCAGCTGGGACAGATAGGTCAGCCAGTGGCGCACCTGTTCGGGATCCCAGGCGTGGTGGGGCCGGAAAAGCTCGGCCGGGCCGTCGGCGGGGGGCCGTGAGCTGACAAGGGCGGGGATGAGCCGGTCGCACAGGTGATCGTTCAGGGTGGAGGGATCACCCCGCCCGAGGTCCAGCAGCGGACTCGGGTCCTGCCGGGAGGCGATGTAGGCGGCGCGGACCAGCCAGAGCCCGAGGGGCGTCGCCCCGACCTCGGCGAGGGCGGGAGCGGTGCCCTGCCGTAGAGCGGCCAGGACGCGAGGCCAGGTGTGGTGAGGCCGGGCGGGAAGGCACGCCTGCAGGTAGTCGGCGGCCGCTCCGGTGGAAAGAGGGGAGGGCTCGATGACCGCCGCCGCGGCGAGAACGTCACCGACCGCTTCGACGGACTCCGCGAACTGGGCCGTACGGCAGGTAAGGATCAGCTGATCGCAGTCGTACATCGATCGGTTCAGCGCCGCGAGAATGCCGGCCCGGGCTTCGCCGGGCAGCTCGTCCAGCCCGTCCAGAATGGGCAGCACCTCGCTGCGGGTCGCCAGCGTCCTCGCGGTGTCCGGGCCGGACCCCTCGGCGTGCAGCGCGGGATAGTCCATGCCGAGGCATTCCGCCAGCCAGTCATGTAATCGAGGGTGGGTTTCGGCGTTCCAGCGTGCCGCGGACAGCAGCACCGGAACGGGCTCACCGGGAAGTCGCGTTCTCAGAAGTTCCATGAGCAACTGCACGGCCAGAGTCGTCTTTCCCGTTCCCGGCCCGCCGATGATGACCAGGCGCCGGGATCGCAGCGCGCGGAAGTCGTTGGCCATGGTGGCGATGTGATCGTTCAGGCTGGGAAAGCTCAGGGCACCCCTGGCGATCAGCCGTGGACGGTCCATCAGTTCTTCGTGTTCGGTTGATCGCCACGGGACCGGGATGGGTTCGGGATGCCCGATCGACCACAGAACCGTCTCGTTCCTCCACTGCTCGGTCACCAGGCCCGCGAGAACGTCCTTGGCCTTGTCGATGTCGGCGGGGGCGGGGGCGGGCGGCGGTTTGCTTGACCTTCGCCACCAGGACGAGAGCTGCACCAGCCCGTTCGCCACCCCTATGACGCCGGTCACCGTCGCCAGGACCTGCGCGATGGTCAGGACCTGGAGCTTGACCCCCCATCTCGGGAGAGGCAGCTCCTTCACCAGCCAAAAGATCAAGACCGCCAAGACCAAGAACAGGATCCCCACCGCCACAGAGGCCCTGGGGTCAGATTTCCGTCGCCGGTGAGTCCTTCTCATAGAACCATCATGCGAGCGCTCGACAGCCGGAAGTAACCAGGAAACCTGAAATGGAGGCTTAATTAAGCGGAAAACCACACACATTCACTTATGTGCAGGTCAAGCCTCCGGCATTATCAGGCACGCCACCATTGGGAGTTATGCGTACGATTCGGCGTGGCCGGGCCGCCGGGGAGGGAGACGTCCGGAAATCACCCCGAGAAGCCGCGGTCCCCGGCGGCGGCCTGTCCGCGGAGGCCGGGCAGGACCAGGTTGCCATCCGTGATCAGCATGAAGCGTTCCAGGCCGGGCACGATGGCGTGCACCGCGATGATCTCCCCTGTGACCGCGGCCACCGTCCGCCAGTAGGGCGTGTAGCCGTGCGCGGTCAGGACGGCGCACAGCTCGCGCAGCTGGCGACGGGGGTGCTCCGGCACCCCGCCGGCCGATGTGAAGGGGACCGTGAGGGCGCCCCGCAGGTGATCGGTGAGGTCGAAGCGCCCGCACGCGTACAGCTCGGGATAGCGGGCGAGACCGGCCGGCTCACCAGGGCGTGAGGCGCCGGACCACGGCAGGGTCTCCCCCAGGGCGCTCTGCAGGAGTTCGGTGAGCGCCCGCCAGGCGGCGTAGGCGGGACTGAGCGAGGTGCCCACGCCCCGCCGGTGCGGCCGGCGGAGGGCCGGGGCGGCGTAGGCGAGCATGGTGGGCACTCCCACGTCGCTGACGATGTCCAGCAGATACACCGGTGAGCCGATGAGCTGCTCGGTCGCCGCGTGTACGCGCTCCAGCCCGGCCGGCAGGGTCGCCGGGTCGATCACGACGGGGCGGAATCCGGTCGTGCGCAGGAAGGCCCGCACCAGAAGCAGGGACAGCGCGTCGCGTTCGATGGCCTCGTTGAGCGCGTGCAACAGCGCCTCAGCCTCGGTGACGCCGACAGCCGAGCCGCTGTTGCAGCTGTAGCGCATCAGGTGGGCGTAGTCGCAGACGTCCCCCGCCCGCTCGCGCAGCGGGCCGGCATGGGTCTCCACGTACCAGGGGGCCGACAGGAACAGCGGCACAGGCGTCCCACGCCCCCCTGTCCGGGGGTGACAGCCCAGGGGGCGATAACGCCAGCACGCCACACGCTCGGCGGGTGTCCGCGCCAACGGCACCACGCAGGCCTCATGCCGCAGCGGCCCGGCCGTGATCTCGGCCGCCTCCACCAGCTCCACGGCTGCGGGATCGAACAGCGCCGGGCCGGTCAGATAGTGCTCAAGCGCCTCGAACAGCGCTCCCACACGGGCCTCCTCGCGCAGCCCCTTGCCCATCCCCTCGGCCGCCGGCGGCATGTCCCCGTCGCGGGTGAGCAGGCGGCACGCCCAGGCGGTCGGATCGCGGCCCCGGCCCAGATCCGTCAGTTCCGGCTCCAGGCCCAACTCCCCCAGCGCCGCCGTCACCCGCCTCGCGGCCTCCGGCAGCCGCACCACACGCTCCACCCCGGACGGCGGCCCACTCATCCGGCCCCTCTCACTCAACCGGCCTCCGCGCCGGAGCGCCCTTTACCCGCTCCTCGCCACCGCTTGGATCGGAAGGAGACGGCGGGCATGGATCGGCCCCGGCCGTACGCCTTCTTGTCTTCTTCTCAGCCGTCGCCGTCCGGATGCCTGTTCGCATCCAGGAGCTCCTCCAGCCGCTCACGCTCGGCCTCGGTCAATTCCTGCTCGCCTCTGTCCAGCGACTCGGCTTTTGCATAGTCAGCACCGCGACCCATGAGGATCGCCTCCCTTCGGATGTGGTTCTCACGATTCCCGAGAAAATGCCCAATGAAAACAATGAGGGGTGCATATGCGGCAAAAGATCGATCCACATTCCGGATCAGACGCCGGCCGGCCGAGCGGCCGGGGAGGACGTCCGTCCCAAGACCCGGCCTCGGGCGCTCCGGGAATGGGTAAGCGCACAGAACCGTCCCCCTTCCCCGGGTGAAGAGTCACCGTGCTTCCGGTAAGAAGGGCGACATTCTTTGACGGGCTGTAAGTCTTTGAAAAAGATAATATTTCAGTCGCTTGTCCCGGTATTGCCCGGTTCTGCTCTTGTCTCATGGATGATGGAATGGCGGCGTGTCGGCGGAGTGAACGGCCGGCACGCGTTCCCGCCGGCCGCATCGGTGGTTCACGCACCGCCCCGCGCACGTGCGAGTTCGTGCTTGTGTTCGTCTCCGGTGTTCCAGGCGGCGACCGCCTGATTTCCCCAGAACGGTCGGCCCTACAGCAGAGGGCCGCTTTATCGCCGGTTCCGGTGAACCACGGAAACGGAATCACGGAATCACGGGAGGAGATTTCCGCGTCGCGCCCGAAAGCTCTCACGACCGATGAGGGCGAGCACCGGCAGGAGAGCCACATGTACGAGACCAAGCGGCACGAGCGCCCTGCCGGCGAAGCTCCGCCGGCGCCCGAGACACCCGCGGCCGAGCAGTACGAGCGCTATGTCGGCGGTACCCCCGAAATCGAGCGGACGATCTTCGAGAAGCTCGCCCGCGACCTCATGCTGGTCCAGCTGAAGATCAAGAAGCGCAGCGGTGCCGCCGGCATCGAGCGGACCTTCCACGCGAAGGCGAACCTCGGCGCCGAGAACGCCAGACTGAGGTTTCACCCGGGCCTTCCCGAAGACCTGCGGGCCGGCTTCGCCCGGCCCGGTGCCGAATACCCGGTCATCGTCCGGCTGTCCAACGAGAGCGGCGTCCGCCGGCCGGACTTCGCGCCTGATCTGCGAGGTGCGGCACTGCGGATACAGGTAGGGCCCGATCAGGCCCATGACCTTCTCATGGCGAACCATCCGGTCCTCCCCACGCGGAACGCACGCGAGTTCGTCGCGTTCGCGCGGGCCATGGCAGGCGCGGACTCGCCCCTGCGCAGGGGGATCGCGCTCTTCGCCAAACTGCCCATGGCGGTGGGCTGGTCCAACGCCGCGCGCATGCGGCGGAACAGGACCGCGGGAACCAGGCGCAAGGTGGGCAGCCTCGCGCTTGAGACGTACTGGAGTCGCGGCGCGATCCTGTGGGGGGACGCCGGACCCGTGCGTTACCGGCTCCGTCCCGCCACGGGTGCCCCGGCGGCACCCCCTCCGTCGCGGAGCGATCCCGACTATCTGGGGCATGAGCTCTCCACGCGGCTGGCAAGGTCGGACGTCGTCTTCGAACTGTGCGTACAGCGCTACGCGGACGCCAGGCGCACGCCCATCGAGAACGGCGCGGCCGACTGGAGGGAGGAGGACGCGCCCGTCATCCCGGTGGGCACGCTGACGATCCCGCGGCAGGACCTTGACACCGCGGACGCCCGCGCCGTCGCGCTCCGGGTCGACCGGCTCGCGTTCGACCCGTGGAACACCACGGACGAGTTCCGGCCCCTCGGCAACCTGGACCGCGCCCGCAAGGCCGCCTACGAGGCCGCCGGTGCCCATCGCCAGGGATATCGGTTCATCACACCGCGGCCGAAGCGCAACGTCGTCATCGGCGGGCTCCTGGAGATCGGATTCCGCGCTCTCAACCGGTTCGTCCCCTGGCACAGGCTGCCGACCCGGCTCGGACTCCTCAATCTCGAAACGTTCCGGCAGGTGCTGCGCGGTCACAACCTCATCGACACCGAGATACACGAGGCCGTGCCGAAGGCCCATCCGGTGCCCCCGCCCATCGACGAGCACCTACGGGTCAGGCGCAGCTACGACGGCACCTACAACGACCTGTCCGCGCCGATGATGGGGGCCCTCGGCTCAGCCTTCGGCCGCAACCTCCCACCCGTCTATCGGCCCGATCTCTTCGACACGCCCAATCCGGTGACCGTCAGCAGGGAACTGCTCCACCGCGACACCTTCATCCCCGCACGGTCGCTGAACATCATCGCCGCCGCGTGGATCCAGTTCCAGGTGCACGACTGGGTCAACCACAAGCGCTACCCGGCCGGGATGAAGAGCGTCGAGGTGCCGCTGCCGCCCGGCATGACCTGGAGCAACACCCCGGGTGGAGCGCCCGGGAAGGTGATGCGTTTCGCCGAGAACGAGGGCGTGCGCCCGGACGGCGGCGCGGAGCCGCCGATCCTGTTCGCCAACACCGCCTCCCACTGGTGGGACGGCTCGGAGGTCTACGGCGAGGACGAGACCGTCGCGAAGTCCCTGCGCGAGCCGGACGGTGGCGCGGCGCTGCACCTGGAAGGGGGCCACCTGCCGTCCGGTCCGACCGGTGTACCGCTCACCGGTTTCAGGGAGAACTGGTGGCTCGGGCTCAGTGTCGTGCACACGCTCTTCGCCCGTGAGCACAACGCCGTGTGCGAGGCCCTGCGGAGCGAGTACCCCCGCATGGACGAGGACAGCGTGTACCACACGGCGAGGCTCGTCGTCTCCGCGCTCATCGCCAAGATCCACACTGTGGAGTGGACCCCCGCGATCCTCGCGACCGAACTGATCGATATCGGGCTGACGTCCAACTGGGAGGGACCGCCGAAGAACTGGCTGACCCGGCTGGGGGTGTGGCTGGTCGACGCGCAGGCGCTCACCGGTATCCCCGAGACCCTGCCCGACCACCACTCCGCGCCCTACTCGCTCACCGAGGACTTCGTCACCGTCTACCGAATGCACCCGCTGATCCCGGACGACTTCGAGATCGCCGACCACCGGTCCGGCCGCACACTCGACACCCTGGGGTTCAACGACGTGCGGGGCGCCGCCACGGAGGCCCTCATCCGCAGGGCCGGGCTCACGAACTCGCTCTACTCGCTCGGCATCGCCCACCCGGGTGCGATCACCCTGAACAACTACCCGCGCGCGCTCCAGGCGTTCGAGCGGGACGGAGAGATGATCGACCTGTCCGTGATCGACATCGTGCGTACCCGCCGCCGGGGCGTTCCGCGCTACAACGACTTCCGCGCCGGTCTCCACAAGCCGCGCATCCGGCGCTTCGAAGACCTCACCTCCAACCCGGAGACGGTGGCACGGCTCAAGGACGTCTACCGTACGGTCGACGACATCGACACGATGGTCGGGCTCTACGCGGAGAATCCCCCCGAGGGCTTCGGCTTCAGCGACACGGCTTTTCGCGTCTTCATCCTCATGGCCAGCCGGCGGTTGCAGAGCGACCGCTTCCTCACGGTCGACTTCAGGCCCGAGATCTACACCCCGCTGGGGCTGGACTGGATCGAGCGCAACGGCATGAAGAGCGTCATCCTGCGGCACTGTCCCGAACTGGCGGCCTTCCTGCCGAGAACGGCCGGCGCGTTCGCGCCGTGGCGCCCGACCACGCCCGACAGGCACGCTCCCACCACCAGTCGCGACTGAGAGCCGGGCCGACGTATCCGTGAAACCGGAGGTCGGGCGGGAGGGACTGAAAGATCTCCTCTCCCGGCGGCTGTTCCAGCGGCGCGTGGATTTGGTGTTGGCACTGGACCGGCAGGACCCAGCGCCTGCCGTACCGGGGGAGGACGTTCCTGACGGCACGCGGTCTGAGGCCGGGCTGCGGCGGGACTTGGCCGAGCGGCTCTGTACAGAGGTCGCCGGGATGGACCTGGACAACATCGAGGTCCGGCCGCACCGACAGCAGGTGGAGAAGTACCGCGACCCGGCTACCTGGCAGAAAGCTGTCACGCCGGAAGCACATGCAGAGGTCACCGATCGTCTGGCCGGCTTGCCGACCGCGTTCCGGGAGGACGAGAGCGGCGAGGAGGCCAAGCGCTTCGACCTGCTGGCGTTGAAGCTCCAGCTCGCCGCACTCAACCTCGAACCGGGGTTTGATCGGTTCCGCGGGCAGGTCCAGGAGATCGCTTCGGCGCTGCTGGACCAGACCACGATCCCCGCCATCAAGGCCCAGCAGGTCCTACTGGACGAGCTGACCGCCGATGAGTGGCGGCAGGATGTCACGCTGCCGATGTTGGAGCTTATGCGCCGGCGGGTCCGCGGCTTGGTCCACCTCGTCCAAAAGGTCAAGCGGGGCATTCTCTACACCGACTTCCAGGACGAGCTCGGTGATCTCACCCTGCCTATGCTCCAGGGCGTCACGCTCGGAACCAACCGGACGAAGTTCGAGGCCAAGGTGAGGATGTACCTCCGCAACCACGAGAACGAGCTCGCGGTGCAGAAGCTCCGCCGCAACCGGCAGATCACTACCCATGATTTGTTCGTCCTCGAAAAGATCTTCATTGAGGCCGGTTACGGAACCGACGAGGACGTTGAGCAGGTGACAACTGAGTATCGGGGTTTCGGCCTTGTGCGACCGACAGGATCTTGAACGCATAGCGTCTGGCTTACGGGTCGTAGAGGAACGCCCAGGTGGGGAAGCGTTCGCGGAGTGCCTGTAGGTACAGGCGAACCTGGGTCATGGGGCGGGTGGGGGTAGTTCGGCCCAGACGGTGCGGCCGGCGGCGTCGCCTTTGACTCCCCAGGCGGTGGTGAGGGCTGCGACGAGATAAAGGCCCCATCCGCCTTCGCGGTCGGGCGTGGGCAGGCCGAACGCGGCGGGGCCGCCCTGGTCCTCGATCTCCAGGTAGGCGGTGCCATCGGGTCGGCGCCTGATGAGGGCGCTGAAGACTCCGCCTGGCTCTCCCGTGCGCGTGTGCTCGACGGCGTTGGTCACCAGCTCGCTGGCGATGAGCTCGGCGTCGGGGTGATGGGGAAGGTGCGCCCTGATGAAGCGGCGGGCTTCCCGCACTTGTTCTCTTTTGCCGGGGAAGATCCGGTGCCATCTGTCTGTGGTTTCCCAGCGGGCTTGGGGTGGGGTCATATCAGCTCACCTCGTGATCATGCAGGTCAGAGAGGTTGACACTTGCTAGTCGATACTTAAAGTACGGATATAGTACTTCTCGTACAAGCCACTTGGGGTACTTGTGCCGCACAATAAGTACTGATCTCGTAGAGCCTGCGACCAAGGAGGGCGCCCATGTTCGGACTAATGGTGCGATTCACCTGTAAAGACCAGGCCAGCGCCGAGGCGTTCGACCAACTGGTCAGCCAGACCATTGAGAAGATCCGGGAGAGTGAGCCGGGGACGCTGGTATACGCCGCGCACAGAGTCGAGGGGCAGCCGCTTCAGCGGATCTTCTATGAGCTGTACCGGGACCGGGCCGCCTTCGACGCCCACGAGGAGCAGGAGCACACCCGGCGCTTCCTCGGCGCCCGTGACGATCTACTGGCCTCGATCGAGGCCGACTTCCTCCAACTGCAGGCCGGTAAGGAAACGACAGGGTGAGTACCGAATATCAACGGGCGTTGGGACGACGCATCGCACAGGAACGCAAGCGACGCGGCCTGTCACAGCCCGAGCTGGCACGGCTGATCGACCGGTCGGTGGCCTGGGTCTCCCAGGTGGAACGCGGTGTGCGCAAGGTCGACCGCATGTCGGTCTTGGAGAAGGTCGCCGAAGCCCTGGATGTGCCACTGTCGGAGTTGGCCGCCGAGGCGCCGGTGGTCGCCGCCGTCACCGAGGAGACACCGGGCACGGCGGGCCTTCGCCTCCTGCTCTCAGGCGCGCATTCCCTGCGGGCCATGCTGCACTCAGCCCCCGTCCCGCCCATCGAAGAGATCAGGCCGCGAGTCGATCGGGCCTGGGAGCTGGCACATGAGAGCCGGTACGTGGAGCTGACCGAACTGCTCCAGGGGCTGGTGCCCGCGCTGGAGACCGCAGTGCGGTCAGCTCCCGAGGACCGTCGGGCAGAGCTGTTCGAACTGCTCGCCGCGGCTTACCAGGCGTGCTCGGCCGCACTGGCCAAGCTGGGTGAACCCGAGGCCGCGTGGATCGCCGCCGACCGGGCGATCATCGCGGCGGAACGGGCGGGTGACCCGCTGATGATGGCGGCCGGCGCCTTCCGGCTCGGCTTCGTCTTCCTGGGGGCACGGCACTTCGACCAGGTGGAGGAGACGGCCCGTACGACCTCGGACGCACTGTGGTTCCTGGCCGATCAGGGCAAGCCCGAGGCCATGTCACTGTGGGGCGGTCTCACCCTGCAGCGCGCGGTGGCCGCCTCCCTGCTCAACGACGCCGACACCGCCTACCAGCACCTCGCCAAGGCTCGCGAGATCGCCGAACGGCTCGGTGACGGGCGCAACGACTACAACACCGAGTTCGGCCCGGCCAACGTCGCCCTGCACGAGGTGGCCGTGGCGGTCGAACTGGGCGACGCCGGTCATGCCCTGCGGGTCGGGACGGCGGTGGACGCCTCCGCGCTCTCCAACGAGCGCCGGGCCCGGCTCCAGATGGATCTGGCCCGCGCACACGCCCAGCGTCGTCAGGTCGACGAGGCGGTGGCCACGCTGGCGGCGGCCGAGTCCATCGCGCCAGAGCAGGTTAGGAACCACCGAATCACTCACCAGCTGGTGTCCGATTTGCTGACCATGCAGGATCCACCCTCCCCTGAGCTGCGAGAACTCGCTGACCGGGTTCAAGAGCACTGACCTGGACCCCGGTCAGTGGGCGCCCCGTGAGCTCCGGCACAGCTTCGTGTCGCTGCTCTCGGACAGCGGTGTCCCTCTGGAGGAGATCTCTCGACTGGACGGTCACAGCAGTACGGCCATGGCGGAGCT
The DNA here is from genome assembly GCF_040614315.1 of Streptosporangium sp. NPDC006007. Taxonomy (NCBI): domain Bacteria; kingdom Bacillati; phylum Actinomycetota; class Actinomycetes; order Streptosporangiales; family Streptosporangiaceae; genus Streptosporangium; species Streptosporangium sp. NPDC006007. Next base: position 27,212 of record NZ_JBEXUG010000033.1, read on the forward strand.
GGTCTACCGGGAGCAGATCCGACCCGTCATCCAAGAAGGTGCCGTGGTCATGGACCATATCTTCAGGCTTCCCTGAAGCAGGTCTAGGAGACGAGAGGGCTTCGCATGGCTTCCGCCCATGGGTGTCACCTTCGTGGACGGAAGCCATGCGAGGTAAGTCGATAGACCACCTGGGAAGCTAGGCCTACGATCAGCCACTATGGCAACCGCGATATGCCCTCACTGTCGGGTCGCTGCGCACTTTATCCACCAGTACAGCTACGAAGTTGGCGGAGAAAGTGAATACGACAGACAAAACGTAATCATGTACTCATGCGCGCGCTGCGGCATGCCGATTGTCCGATTGATGGATGAGGGCAAGCTCGTGGCGCATTGGCCTGCTGCGTCGGTAGGCCACCTTCGGTACCCAGACGTCCCAGAGAGCATCGCCGACCTCGCACGCGAAGCACACGCCTGCCTGATAGCAGGTGCCACGCGAGCAGCCGCGTTGATGGCACGGAGCGCCGTCGAGGCCGTCGCCAAGGACAAGGACTTCACTAGCGGAAACCTCATGCAGAAGATTGACCGACTTCACAACAGCGGCCACATCTCACAACTGATCGCTGAGGCTGCCCATGAAATCCGATTCGCTGGCAACGAGGCCGCTCACGGCCCCCTAGACGTAGAACCCACAAGTCAGGAGGACGCAGAGGCGATTACCCGGCTCATGGACAAGATCCTGGAGCGTGTCTATCACGAGCCAGCGGAGATCGAGTACATCCGCATGAAACGCACGCTTGGCCCGACTGCGGGAGAAAGGCATCCCGACTACGCTTCTGACGCTTTCGGCGGCCTACCCGAAGCTACATGGGTCAGCAAGTCGCCCTTCTGAGACGGACTCGCGGGCCATAGTCGCGCAGTTAGACACGCAGAAGCCCTCTACGGGAACCGTAGAGGGCTTCTGAGCTGGAGCCGCCTTGGGGAATCGAACCCCAGCCCCCTTCATTACGAGTCAGCGGCATGTCCCGGGTCGGAGGGCTCACGCCCTGGTGACAGTAGATGCGGGCCGGTGGTGTGTGATCGCGTAAGACGATGTTGCTGTACCGCGCCGCTGTAGTGCTCGACGGGGCGGAGATCACCGGCCTGATCAAGAACCGGCTCAAACCCCTGCGGTACCGGCCCGACCTGCTGAACGGTTTAATCGCCGAAGTCGGGCTGATGAGCTCCAACCCGGCATAACCCCCAGCTTTCTTGCTCAGTACTCGCACCCGGACACGAAAAGTCCGCTCCCACTGTCTGGGAAATATGAGTGCGACACCCATCCCCAACTTCCCACTTATTGGGACATATGGGATTAAAGACTACACAAGTTAGAGTAGGGGGAATGTGACCCGGTAGTTATGAAATACGCATAAGCTGTCGCTGTTTTCGGAACGATCCAAGGGGCAGGCATGCACGGTCAGCAGTCTCCTGGCTTCCAGCAGCCATACGGGTATGGCCAGGGCGGATATCCGCATTACGCACCTCCACCGCCCCCTCCGCGCACCAGTGGCTTGGCCGTCGCATCCATGATCCTCGGAATATTCTGGATGTTCGGCCTGGCCAGCCTTCTCGCGGTCATTTTCGGGCACGTGGCCATCTCCAATATTCGGACAACCCGAGCCAAGGGTAAGGGGATGGCCATAACGGGGGTAACCCTGGGCTATGTGGGCCTGGTCATGATGTTGCTGTTCGTCGCCATTCCTGTTTTCGTCTCCGGCTCGGCCGACAACGCCCCGGCGGCGATCGCGACCGAGAGCAGCAACAGCAACAGCAACGAGGATGAGGGCGCGGAGGATGAGACCGCAACCACTCCCCCTCCCACCAAAGCGGTCTTCAAAGCGGAGGACTACCGGCAGGTCTCCGCCAGAGGCTTTGCCAAGCTGGCGAAAGACCCCGACGCGTACATCGGGAAACACTTCATCGTCTACGGCGAGGTGACGCAGTTCGACGCCGCCACGGGCAGTGAGGGATTCCTCGCCGACACCGGCCCGATCAAACAGCAACCGTCGTACGGGTTCGTCAACTTCGGACAGAACGCCGCCTTCGCCGGCTCGAAGTCCCGGCTCTCCGACGTCGTCGAGGACGACCTGTTCCAGGCGTATGTAACGGTGCTGGGCAGCCTCAGCTACGAAACGCAGATCGGCGGCAACACGACTGTTCCGAGTTTCAACGTGGACCGCATCAAGGTCTACGGCAGCACCAAGAACTAGGCCGCCGCGACATTCCCATAGGACGTATCGCGTGACCGTCACCGGCCTCATGGATCCGAGTTACCGGCCTGACCGGTCGACAGGCCTGACCGGGTCATCCGTCTTTCGGGGCGTCATCGGCCTGCCGGCGGCCGGCGTCCGCCGAGGGGGACCGGTCGGCCCCGGCGTCGTCCCGCGAGACACCCTGGGCGTGGAGCGTGTGGCGCAACCGGGCGATGTGGGCGCGGGCCCGCTCCTCGGCGAGCTGCGCGTCCCTGGCCGTGATCGCCTCCAGGATGAGGCGGTGATCCTCGACCGCGAGGCAGGGGCCCGAGGTCACGGTGGTGGTCAGCATGGCGAGCTGCACCTGGCCCTGGATGTCGTCGAGCAGCCGCAGGAGTTCGGGGTTGTTCGCCGCGGACCTGTTGAGCTGGTGAAAGCGCATGTCCAGCTTCATGTGCCGCGTCGTGTCGCCCGCCGTCACGGCCCGCTCGTGCTCCTGGTGGGTACGGGTCAGTTCGGCGATGAACTTCTCGGACCCGTGCAGCACCGCCAGACGCGCCGCCAGACCTTCGAGAACCTCGCGGACCTCGTACAGCCGCACCAGATCCGGCAGTTCCACCGTGGCGACGACGGCGCCTCGGCGCGGTTCCTCCCGGGCGAACCGTTCCTGTGTCAGCCGGACGACGGCCTCCCGGACAGGGCTGCGGCTGACTCCGAGGCTCTCGGCGAGCGCGGGAATGCTCAGCTTCGAGCCCGGCGGGAGCACCCCCGCGCAGATGGCGTCGCGTAGCCTCTCGTAGACGGCGTCGCCGATCCGGATCCGCTCCGACAGGGAAAGCGGCACCAGGGTCACATCAACCTCCAGACCGTGAGGGCGGCAAGCCGTCGCTCGTCAATCGCCGAGCCTTGACCTTCGCGTGCGCGGGTGCACACGACCGCTCCGAGGCCGGGACGTCGCGCCACATCAGATGCCCCCGCGTTCACCGGTCGCCGGTGCGCGCTCCGCACCGCTGACCGTTACCGCGTAGTCGTTGATCGAGCGAGCCAGGTCGAAACGCGGCCGGATCCCGAGTTTAGTGGCAAGGGTGGTGTCGACGAACGGGATCCCCAGCCTGGCCGGCTCGGGCCGGACCTCGATCCTGGCCGTGGGAAAACGTTTCCGCACGGCCTCGGCGACGTCGGCGACGGAGGCCCGGTATCCGGAGACCTGCACGACCGGTGCCGCCGTGTCGAGTTCGACGAGGGTGAGCAGGGCCCCGCTCACATCCCGGATATAGATCAGATCCCATGCCTCGGCCGGTGCCGCCACCGAGACGGCCTCCCCGCGTACGGCGTGCGGGACGAGGTCGCAGAGTCCGGACTGGATGCCCCGGTACTGAACGCCCGGCCCCCAGACCATGGTCGGCCGCAGGGCGTTGATCTGCATGCCGTACTCGGGGGCGAGAGCCGCCGACAGCCGCTCACCGAGCACCTTGGTGGCCCCGTAGACGCTGGCGGGTCCGACCAGCGCGGACTCGTCGACCGCCTCGGCCGGGTACATGCCCGCCCGGCCCAGGACGGTTGTCGACGAGGTCCATACGAGCTTGTGGATTCGGTGCTGACGGCAGAGCTGCATTGTCAGCAGGAGCCCGCCGACGTTCACCCTGACCGCGGCGTCGGGGTCCGCCTGAGCGGAGGTGAGGAGTCCCGCGCCACCCGTGCCGAACGCGGCGAGATAGACGACGGCGTCCGGCTCCGTCAGGCTGAACACCTCGGCGAGTTCCTCGCGCCGGGTCACATCGGCGACATGGATCTTGAGCTGCTCGGCCAACCGCCACGCCCGGGGCGGGCGCCGGTCGACGATCGTGACCTCATGGCCGAGTGCGACGGCGTCCTCGGCGAATGCGCGCCCGAGGAAACCGGTACCTCCGATTACAAGAATGTGCATGTCGCTCCGTTTCCGAATCCCGCCCCATCCCGCTCTCCGTTGTCACTCTCTCCGTCCCCGGACCGCACCGCAGGCGGCCTCAGGCGGAGGGGCGCCCTCAGTGGAGAGCGGTGTCGCGGTACCGGGCCGCGGCGGCCGCGACGGCGGGCCAGTCGCGGCGGGCCGCGGCCTCACTGTCGAACAGGCCGACGCCCACACCGACGGAGACACACCCCACGTCGAAACACTCCCGCGCCAGTGCCGCCGTCACCCCGCCCGAGGCGAGGAGCGGGATGTCTCCCAGCGGCTCACGGACCTGCCGGATGTAGGAGGAGCCGAGGGTACCGAGCGGGAACACCTTGACCACGTCGGCTCCGGCCCGCCACGCCCGCTCGATCTCCGTGGAGGTCATGGCGCCGGGAACCGAGAGGAGTCCGCGCGCCTTCGTCGCGGCGATCACCTCGGGGTTCGTGCTGGGAGAAATGATCAGCCTCGCCCCGGCGTCGGCGACCTCGTTCACCTGATCGACGGTGCGGACCGTACCGCTGCCGATCAGGGCATGGGCGCCGAAGTCCTTCGTGAGCCGCCTGACCGCCTCGACCGGGCGCTCGCTGTTCATGGTGACTTCGAAGGCCGTGAACCCCGCGTCCATCAGGTGCTCGGTGGCGGCGCAGACCTCGTCCGGGGTGAACCCCCGGTAGATGACCACGAATTCGGGCACCTTGCCCGCCTCAGCTGCCGCACCCGCCACGTTCTGGTCGGACATCGCGTTCTCCTCTCCTACGGTTCTCCACCGCCGGCTCCCCCGGCAGGCTCCTGCAGTCGGTCTCCACACGGTCCCCGGGCCGGTTTCCGCGCTCCGTGCGGCCGCCGTACGCGGCCCCTCCCGCCCCCTCCCGCGTCCTTCCGGGCGATCGGTCCCCATGACCGGCCCGGACGGCCGGTTCAGGGGGGACGGCCGGTACGGATGTCACACCGCCGAGTTCACGGCGACGGTCTGGTAGCAGAGGAACTCCTCAAGCCCGGCGTGTCCGCCCTCACAGCCGACGCCACTGTGCTTGAGCCCGGCGAACGGCACCTGCGGCGTGTTCGGGGTGCCCGTGTTGACACCGACGATTCCCACCTCAAGCCTCTTGGCGAACTCCGTGGCCCGGTGGGTGTCGGGTCCGGAGACGTAACCGGCCAGCCCGTGCTCCAGGCGCCGGGTGGCGCTGAGGACCTCGTCGAGGTCGTCGTAGGCCAGCACCGCCAGGGCGGGGCCGAAGGACTCGCCCTGCACCGCCGGGGAGTCGAAACCGGGATCGACGACCACCACGGGAGGGGCGAAGAACCCGTACCCGGGGGTCGGGCCGCCGAACCGGTGCACCCGTGCGCCGGACGCCTCGGCGTCCGCCGCCAGCTCGTCGATCCTGGTGGGGTCGCCGGGCAGCGCCAGCGGGCCGAGGGTGGTGGCGGGCTCAAGGGGGTCGCCGAGCACGAGTGAGTCCGTCGCGGCGAGGAACGCGTCCAGGTAGTCGTCGAAGCGGCGGCGCGGCAGCCAGACGTGGTTGGCCGCTATGCAGGACTGCCCGTTGTTGCGGTACTTCGCCACCATGAGCTGCTCGGTCGCCGACACGGGGTCGGTGCCCGGCAGGACGACGAAGGGGGCGTTGCCTCCCAGTTCGAGCACGGTCCGCTTCATTCCGGCGGCGGCCTGTCCGGCGATCTTCATACCGACCGCCGTCGAACCGGTGAACGTGACCCCGCGGACCCGCCGATCGCGCATCCACGCCTCGTCCAGGACTCCGGCGGGCACCACGACGGTGTTCAGCACTCCGGCCGGAACGTGCCGATCGACGATCTCGGCCAGTGTGAGACCGGACAGGGGGGCGACCTGGGACGGTTTGAAGACGGCCGTGCATCCGGCGGCGAGCGCGGCGGCGATCTTACGGGCCGGGATGGAGAGGGGGAAGTTCCACGGGGTGACGACGGCGACGACACCGAGGGGACGCTGCCTGACGTGATGGGTGATGCCGGGGACCGTGCTCCAGGTGCGGCCGTGCCGGGCCGCCGCGACGTCGGCGAACCAGCGGAGGAACCCGGCCGACATCCGGACCTCGGCCTCCGCCTCCGCCAGGCGCTTGCCGGTCTCGCGGCTGATCACGATGGCGAGGTCCCTGGCCGTGTCCTGCCGGACGAGGTCGTCGGCGATCCGCCGCAGTGAGGCCGCGCGGGCGTCGTCCGCCAGGTCCTGCCACCCGGTCAGGGCCGCGTCCGCGGCGTCCACGGCCCGGCGGGCCTCGACGAGCCCGCCGCCGGCCACGCGGGCGAACTCGGTACCGGTCGCCGGCTCGTGGACCACGACCGGCCACGGCTCTTCGGGGTCGGCCACGCGCCCCGCGATCCGCAGTGCGCTCTGGGCTTGCATGGAAACGGTCACGGCTGCTCCTCGCAGATGTCCAGGGCCTCGGGGACGAGCTCGGCGCCGAGCCCCGGGCCGTCGGGAATGACGATCCGCCCCGCCACCGGGACGGGGGGGTTGACGATCAGCGGATCGCGGAGCGGGTTCTCACGGACGTCGTACTCGACCGTGGTGACCGCCGGTGACCACGCGGCCAGCTGGAGCGTGGCGAGGAGTCCCACCGCGCCGCCGTACAGGTGCGGGGCCACCGCCGTGCCGTACGCCTCCGCGATCCGGCACACGGCGAGGGCCTCCGACAGTCCGCCCATCTTCGTGATGTCCGGCTGGATCATCGCGATCGCCGGCGAGGCGGCGAAGCGGGCGAACTCCCGCCGTCCGTAGATGTTCTCGCCGGTCGCGATCCGCCACCCGGTGCGCCGGTGCAGGGCTTCGAGGTCGTCGAGGTCGTTGCCTCGCAGGGGCTCCTCGACCCATTCCACCCCGAACTCGTCGAGGATCGGCGCCATCGCCACCGCCTCGCCGAGTGTCCACGCCTGGTTGGCGTCGACGGATATCTCGGCTTCCGGCCCCACCTCGGCCCTGATCTCGGCCAGGTTGGCGGCGTCGCGGTCCCGGCCGAAGCCGACCTTCACCTTCATCGCCCTAAATCCGGCCTTGCCCACGCCCCGGGCCTGTTCTCCCACGTCCTCGGGGCCCAGGCTGCTGGCGTACACCGGGATCTCGTCCCGGATCCGGCCGCCGCCGCAGGAGGCGATGGAGACGCCGGCCTCCTGGGCGTGAAGGTCCCACAGCGCCACGTCCACGGCGCTGATGGCCTGCCATATCGGACCCGGCGCGCCCCACTGGCGCGCCAGTGGCTCCAGTCGCCTCACCAGCAGCTCGCCGATCCTGCCGATCTCGCGCGCGTCCGCCCCGACGACCAGCGGCAGCACACCCTGCCGAAGGGTGGCCAGCCGTTCCGCGGGTGCCCAGGACGGGAAGTTGGCCCAGCTCTCGCCGCGTCCCGTCCGGCCGTCCGCGGTGCGCAGTTCGAGCAGGATCGTGGTCCGGCAGGCCAGCGGCGCGAACGACATGGCGATCCCGTCCGTGACCTGCCCGCGCAGAACGCGGACCCGCGCATCGACAACATGTGCTCCCGTTCGGCGGGAACCGTCGAGGAGGTTCATGGCACGTGATGCTCCTTCGTCTGTCGGGCGTTCGCGGCGGGGATCACCGGCGATGGTGAGCGGCCGGGATCACCGGCGGTGGCAAAGTGGTCATTGACAGCTCTTGGCTCAGAAATGCATTCTACATGTAACATGGAGCATGCAATGTGGTCGAGGGGTTCCGATTCAGCGGATGCTGGAAGGGGGCCCAGACGGGCGCCACCACCCCACGACGGGGCATGCTCCCCCTGCGGACCTGGGAAGGTAATGGTGTCCGGTGACTCATCCGGTGACTCATAAGTCGTCCATCAGGACAGTCGTAACCGCATGCATGGCCGGCAGTGCGGTGGAGTGGTACGACTTCTTCCTCTACGGCATCGCCTCGGCCACGGTGCTCAACAAGCTCTTCTTCCCCAACTTCGACGCCGGCGTTGGAACGATCTTGTCGTTCTCCACGTTCTTCGTCGGGTTCATCGCCCGCCCCCTGGGCGGTCTGATCTCCGGCCACTTCGGCGACAAGATGGGGCGCAAGTCGATCCTGGTGATCACCATGGTCGCGATGGGCGCGGGCACCTTCCTGATGGGGTGTCTCCCCACCTACTCCTCCATCGGGATCCTCGCCCCGATCATGCTGGTCTTCCTCCGCTTCGTGCAGGGACTCGCCGTCGGCGGTGAGTGGGGCGGCGCCTCGGTGATGACCATCGAGCACGCCCCGCCGGACAAGCGCGGCCTCTACGGAGGTCTGCTGGCCGCCGGCTCGTCGATCGGCCTGCTGCTGGCCAACGCCGTCTTCCTGCTCAGCTCCAAGCTCACCCAGGACGACTTCCTCGTCTGGGGCTGGCGCATCCCCTTCCTGGTGAGCATCGTCCTCGTCGGCATCGGCTACTACATCCGCCGCCGCCTGGACGAGACCCCGGCGTTCACCTCCGCCGAGAGCCGGCAGGCGACCTCGCGGACACCCTTCATCACCCTGCTGCGCACCAACCCCAAGGTGATGCTCCAGGCCATGGGCGCCAAGGTCGGCGAGGCGGCCCAGTTCAACATCTTCGTCGTCTTCGGCCTCAGCGCGATCGCGATCTACCAGGTCGAGCGGGACACCTACCTGGTCGGCACGATGATCGCGGCGGCGATCTCACTGGCCACCGTGCCGTTCGCCGGGGCCCTGTCGGACCGGTACGGCCGCAAGAAGATCTACTGCATCGGGCTCATCGCGCTGATCGGCCTGGCCTTCGGGTTCTTCCCGCTCGTCTCGGTGGGCGCGGACTGGGCGGTGTACCTCGCGATCACCCTGAGCTTCGCGGGAGTGGGAGCCGCCACGGCGGGTATTCAACCGACCCTGTTCTCCGAGATGTTCAGCACCGACGTCCGCTACACGGGCGCGTCCGTCGGATACCAGTGGGGCGGGACGATCGGCGGCGGAACCGCGCCCCTGGTCGCCACCGCGCTGATGCAGGCGACCGGCTCGGCGATCTGGATCGCGGTGTACGCGGCCGGACTCGCGATCATCAGCCTCATCTCGGTGGCCACCACCCAGGAGACGTTCCGAAAGGACCTGAACGCCGCCGGCGCCAAGACGCCGAGGCCCTCCGCCACCCTTGACACCTCGAAGGGAACACGGTGACCCCTGATCGCGAAGCGACCCTCGGCGCCGGAACCAAACCGGGCGCCCTGAGCCCCGACGAACTGTCGGAGTTTCTCGCCCGCCCGCTCATCGCCAGGGTCGCCTCCGTCCGGGCGGACCAGTTTCCCCACATAACCCCGATGTGGTTCGAGTGGGACGCCGGGCGCGTCTGGGTCATCAGCCGCTCGCGCTCGGCGATCGCCGAGCATGTCCGGGAGAACCCCCGGGTATGCGTCTCGATCGCCAGCGACGAGCTGCCCTACACCCGTGTGACGATCCGCGGCCATGCCGAGATCATGAACCCGGACGGGGCGGACGACGAGTGGGTCGCCCGGCTGCACACGATGACCGGCCGCTATGTCGGCACGGTGGACAGCGGCTACGCCGACCGCACCGAGCGGTTCCCGCGCTGGCTCATCGCCGTCACACCGTTGAACCTCACGTCCTGGCGCGGCGGCGGCTGGGCCAAGAGATATCTCAAGGACACGAAGGACGGTGGAGTCGGCGATGCGTGAGCGGGCCGGGCTGCTCGACCTGCTCACCGACCTGGTCGCGGCGCGCAGCGTCAACCCCCCGGGCGACGAACTCCAGGCCGCCCGCGTCCTTGAGGCGCACCTTCGGGCGGGCGGCCTGGAGGCGGACGTCCAGGAGTTCGGTCCCGGCCGGGCGAACCTGATCGCCCGGACGGGCGACCCCGGCGCGGGCCCCCGGCTCGTACTCTGCTCGCACCTCGACGTCGTGCCCGCGGGGGACGGCTGGAGCGGCGACCCCTTCCGGCTGACCCACTCCGGCGACCGGCTGGAAGGGCGCGGGGTCTGCGACGCCAAGGGGCAGGTCGCGGCCATGACGCGGGCGTTCATGCGGCTGGCCGCGCGGCCCCGGCTCGGCGGCGAGATCGTCCTCGCCGCGGTCGGCGGTGAGGAGGCCGGAGCCACCGGCGCCAAGGCGCTGGTGGCGAGCGGGTTCACCGGCGACGCCGTGGTCATCGGCGAGCCGACCGACATGCGGGTGTGCACGGCCCACAAGGGACGGGCCGAGATCACGGTACGCGTCACCGGCACCGGAGGGCACGCCGCCGCCGTACGCGAGCTCGCCCCGCCGACCGCGCGCCTGCCGGAGGTCCTCCTGCGGCTGGAGCGGCTCGCCGACGAACTGGCCACCAGACCCCATCCGCTGCTCGGTCCGCCGACCCTGGCGGTCACCCGCGTGACCGCGCACGGGGCGAACACGGCCACCGTCCCGGAGGAGGCCACGCTGATCCTGGACCGGCGGCTCGTGCCCGGAGAGTCCCACGACCAGGCGCACGAGCAGGTACGGCGGGCGCTGGACGGCCTGGCGGGCGTCGTGGCGCGGACCCGGCCGGGCGCGTCCCCCGCCGAGCAGGACGCCGGCCACCCCCTGGTGGCCGCCGCCCGTTCGGCCACCGGCTCGGACGTCACCGGCGGGATCGGGTTCCCGGCCACCTGCGACCAGTACGTCTTCGCCGGGACGGGCGCCGCCTGCGTGGTGCTCGGCCCGGGAGACCTCCGGAGGAACCGGGCCCACGCCGCCGGGGAGCACATCACGCTGGGATCGCTGATGAGGGCGTCGGCGGTCTACGAACACCTGGCCCTGACCTATCTGAACGGCACCGTTCCCGGCGAGACCGTCCCCGGAGGTCCGGGCGAGACCACCTCCGGGAGTCCGGGCGGCACCGGCCCCGAGACCCCGGGCGAGACCACGCCCGAGACGGCATGGGAGATCTGGAGATGACGGCGATGAACCCCGAGGAACCACTGCTCATGGTGCCCGGCCCGGTCCCGGTGGCCGCCGAGGTTCTCGCCGCGGCGGCGCTGCCTCCGGTGTTCCACCACGCCCCCGGCTACTACCGGCTGTTCGACGAGACCCGGGCGATGCTGGCCGAGATCCTCGGCTGCGCGGGTTCCGTGGAGATCCTGCCCGGTGGTGGCCGCCTTGGGCTGGAGGCGGCGATCCGGACCAGCGTGGCCCCCGGCGACCGGGCCCTCCTCTGCTCCAACGGCTTCTTCGCCGGCTGGCTGGAGCAGATCGCCCGCCGTACCGGCGCGGACGTCGACGTGCTGCCGGAGCCGCCCGGATCACCGGCCGACGCGGCGGCCGTACGGGCCGCCCTGGGCGAGGCGCACCGGGAAGGGCGCCCGTACCGGCTGGTCCTCGTCGTCCACTGCGAGACCGCCACCGGCACGGTGACGCCGCTGCGCCCGCTCGGGGAGGCCTGCCGCGAGTACGGTGCCCTCCTGCTGGCGGACGCCGTCTCCTCGGCCGGTGTCATCCCCCTCGACATGGAGTCCGACCTCGTCGACCTGTGCGGAACGGCCTCCCAGAAGGGGCTCGGCTCCCTGATGGGGCTGTCGATCGTCGGGATCGGGGCGCGGGCCCGCGCCGCGTGGGCCGAGGAGTCCCGGGCGACGTGTGACAGCTTCGCCCTCGACCTCACCCGGTGGCGGGCGCGCCCCGACGCCCCGACCGCCGGATATCCCGTGGTTCCGGCCCCCTCACTCGTCCGGGCGCTGCACCGCGCCGTCCGCCTGCTGCTCGACGAGAAGCCGGAGGCCCGCTTCGCGCGGCACGACGCCGCCGCGGCGGCCGTCCGCGACGTGCTGCGGGGCGCGGGCCTGAAGCTGTTCGGCGACTCGCCGACGTCCGGGCTGACCACGATCGAGATGCCCGCGGGGCTGTCGGCGGTCCGGCTCCAGCGGCGGATCCGCGACGAGCACGGGGTGCTCGTCGCCACCGGGATGGGCGCCGACGCCGACCGGCTCCTGCGGATCTCGCACATGGGCCTGCAGGCCCGCAGGCAGCCGCTGGAGCGGACGCTGCGAGCGGTGTTCGACGTCCTGGCCGACGAGGGGGCGTCCGCGGTGGGCGGCGCTCCGGTGAACGCGGCTCCGGTGAACACGGTCGTCGACCTGCCGGACCTCGACATCACCGGGACGGGCGCGTGATCGACGGCCACACCCACGCGATCTCCGCCGCCCGCCGGGCGGCCGGCCCCATCCCCGGCGGCATCGAGATCCCGCCCCGGTGCACAGCGGAGGACCTGCTCGGCACGCTCGACGAGCACGCCGTCGACCGGGCGGTCGTCGTCGGCGTCGTCGAGGACGAGCCCTATCTCGCCCGGTCCCTGCGGCGCCACCACGACCGGCTGCTCGGTGTCGGCCTGCTGCGCCCGGAGTTCACGGCGGATCCGGTGGACGAGCTGCGACGCCAGGTCGACGAGGTCGGCGTGCGCGGGATCCGGCTGCGCGGTCTGGGCCCGGCCGGAGCGCCCGACGCCGAGGCGCTGCCGCTGTTCCCGCTGCTGCTCCGGCTGGAGGAGCAGCGCCTGCCGCTGTGGCTGCTCGCCGGGGACGACCAGCTCTCGCTGCTCGCCCGGGTGCTGGATCTCGTTCCCGGTCTGACCGTGGTGCTGAACCACTTCGGAGCGGCCCCCGCCCGGCACCGGGCCGGTGAGACCGGCCCGCCGCGCCTGGCACCCGTCGACGACGAGCGGATGGCCCAGGTGCGCGCGCTGGCCCGACACCCAGGCGTCCACGTCCTGCTCTCCGGGCAGTACGCCCTGAGCGCCGGCGGGCCTCCCCATGACGACCTCGTCACGGCCGCGCGGTCACTTCACGGGGCGTACGGGGCCAGGCGGCTGATCTGGGGGTCGGACTTCCCCTTCGTCGCGGGGGCGGACTACGCGGCCCAGCGCGACTGGGTGGACCTGGCGCTGCCGTACCTGTCGGACGTGGAGCGCGAGTCCGTGCTGGGCGGCAACGTCGCCCGGCTGTTCCCAGACTGACCGCCGGGCGGAGCGGCGGGCGGCCCCGCGTCTCGGTGCCGAGAACACGTCACCGCGGAAATCAGGTCCTTCCTCCCATACGGGGAGTTGACTTCGGGGGTAGTTACCACAAGCCATTAACCCTCTTTAACGGCCACCAAAAATACGAGCACCGCCAAAAAAAATTACACTAATTGGGATATTTGCTTCCTCGGTCGATATAGCGTCATCCAAACCTGCATCATTTACGGTGGAGCCGGGTTGGCGTCGCCCGCGACGTGATCGAGGATGGTGACATGGCCGGTCGGACCACTGCGGGTTTTCTTCTCGTATGGTTCGGCACGTTCTGTCTACTGGGGAGTTTTCCGGCCCACGCCGATGACGGGCAGAAGCTGAGAGACGCGCGGGCCGTCTACTGCCTGTCGCCCGCCCGCCGCACGGATCTCGTGCACGCCGCCGTCTCCCTGGGACTTGTCCCCCCACCCCCGTCACCGCCTTCCGTTCCGTCCTCCAGTCCCGGCGCCCCCCCGTCCCCTTCCCGGCAGCCCATCGAAAACATACTGATCAACCACACCCCGGTCCCGCTCCTGAGGTGGCGGACCGCGGATCCGGCGTCCTTCGAGAAGGCGTGCGAGGCACTCGCCCGATCCGGCCCGTCACGGCTGGGTGACGAGAAAGGGCCGTGGCAGTCGATCATCGGCGGCATGATCCCTGTCGTGGTCGGCGCGCTGCTCACCCTGATCGCCACCACGTGGCACACCCGGATGGACCGCAGGGCGAAGGCGGCGGCGGAGTTGCGCACCGCGGCGATCGCCTACCGGAGGGCGGCCGAGGAGTACATGGACGGGTGGCTCAAACCGGGTCCTCAGCAGCCTCCCGACGAACCGGTGAGACGCGCCCGGCTGGACCTGGAGGAGCAGCTCTCCGTGGTCTCCACCCTGCGGCTACGCGCCAGGACGGAGACCACGGACCTCCTGAAGTCACTCAGAAGGCAGGTCAACGTTCCCTGGGGGGACGTGGCCGGATGGACGGCCGCGGGACAGAGAAAAAAGCTCAAAGAATATCACCAGAAAAGAACTGGCGAGATATCCAGCGACATGGAAAGAATACATAATCTGGCAACAGTCTTTGACAGCGTCCTGCCGTTCCGCTGGGCCGCCGTCGGCAAACGGATCACCAAGGGCTTTTCGGCACTTTTACCGGCTATACGTCGACGTGCGGGCATGTCCCCCTCCACGAGGAGGGGAGATGCGCCCTAACCCGTTCAACCACGCCGCACGTCCCCTCGAACGTTCCAGGGACAGCCCTCTCCGGCCGTGGGATATCACAGCGCATGAGGAGTGTTACGTCGCGGTCGATGACACCGAGGACAAGTATATGGAATTCTGTACTCTGTTTGAGGACCTCAGCGCACTTCAGGACGCCGGGCACGTCATCCTCGCCACCGGCGGAACGGCCGACGGAAAGACCTCGCTGCTCAACCGATGCGCGGCGGCTCTGCAGGGGCACGGGTTGCCGGTGGGAAAGGAGGGCACGGACCCGAAATCGAAGGATGACTCACCGGTTCATTCAACCGTTAAAATAGTCGACCTCTCCGGACTCCGTTTCCCCAGAGAGAATGATTCGACCCTTTACCAGGAGGTGTTGAATACCTTGGTGAGCAGAGGGATGAAGTTCTCGTCGTCCACCGAGGACACGGCCACCGGTTACGCTGCGCTCAGCTCCGACCTCGGGGACATGGGAAACTATCTCGTCGTACTGCTGCCGCCCGCGGACACGGTCGAGCGGGTCAGGAATTACCTGAGGTTCGCGAGAAACAGGATCGTGTTCATGACGGAGAGCTCTCGCGGCCTGCTGGACACCATTTCCCGGCACACCCGCGGCCGGCCTGAGCACTTCGCCGACTTCCTGGACGAGCAGGTCGGCCGATATCCCGACAGATACCTGTTCCATATGCATGTCGGCCCACTCAAACCAGACGACTACTGGAAATATGTCAAGGAGAGAGTGGAGAAGACTCCGGAGAGCCCTCGGATAAACGAGGAGCTGATCAAAGTCGTACGCGACCGGCGGAGCGATGTCACAAGCATCGGACAGTGGCGCAAGATTCTTTTCGAGGTCTTCAGCAGGAACCGCATGGACACGGTGGACGAAACGCACTTCGAACCGTATCTACTCTTCGGGGCTCCCCTCTGGAAACAGTTCATGGAGCCGGAGGACGGTGCCGTGTGAACACGCCTGTAAATCCGTTCCCGATGACCCCGGCGGTGCTGCTGGGCGATTTTCACGCGCTCACGACGGTCAGGACCGAGTCGGTGACCCTCGCGACCGACTATGTGACCGACTACCTGGACTACGCCCTGGGGGCCGTCCGGCGGGCGGAGACCGTCGGGCGAGGCCGCTGTCTCGCCATCACCGGAAAACTCGGTGCCGGGAAAAGCCATCTTCTCGGCCATCTCTCCACGCGCCTTCCCCCTTCCGTCCCGGCGGACCCGGCGATGCCCGGCGTTCACGCGTTCACGATCGGCGGCCCGTTCGGCCGCTTCCTCACCATCTACCGCGAGAAGCTGATCACCGCGCTCGATCGGGAGGAGTTCTCCCGGATTGTGCAGGTCTACCATGCCGACGCGACCGTGCGAATGCTCAAACGCCTCAACGCCTCCGAGGAGATCATCGCTCCGGTCCGCGATCTGAGGACCCCCTCCTGGCAGGTCGCGCGGCGTTACCACCTGTCCGAGGACGAGATCCGGCGGAACATGCACGAGAGGCTCAGAGAGGTCATCGACACCGACGATCTGGCCGCGCACCTCTCGCTGCTGGACTTCCCGGAGAACCCCGGAGCCATCTGGGAGTGGCTGAACTGCAAGGCCCCCGATCAGGCGCTGATCGAACGGGGGATCGACGAACCCATCGACTCCGACGCCAAGGCCTTCACCGCGTTCGCCATGCTGACCTTCCTGTACGGCAGGGCAGGACGGCCGTTCGCCCTGGTGATCGACGAGCTGGAGAAGATGATGCAGGAGACGGGTGACTCCCCGTCCTGGCACGTCGAGACCCTGCAGGCCTTCGAGAGGCTCGTCAACGTGTTCATCGACACCGGCGGGCTCATCGTGCTCTGCGTACTGCCGGAAAGTCTCCGCAAGTTCTCCGGCGGCCTCTACCAGAGGGTTCTGGTACAGCCCGTCTCACCGTTCACCCGCGCGGACACCGTCAAGCTCATCAAGGAGTACGTGGATGCGGACGCCCCCGTCTGGTTCTCCCCGAGCGCCATGTACGCCGTCGCCGATCTCAGCGACGGCAACCCCCGGCTGATCCTCGATCTGTGCCGCCGGACATGGGATCTCGCCTGCCGGCCCGACCGCCGCGTCGAGATCACTCCGGAGATGGTCCGCCGAGCGATCCGCGCCAAGTTCGAGGCCCCCCGCAGCAGCATCGTCTCCGGCGAGGTACGGCAGGTGCTGGAGGCGAACGGCTGGGTTTACGACTCTCCCGACGAGGATGACGAGTTCCACGTGCCCCGCGGCACGAAGGGAGCGGCGATCACCGTTCTGATCATCGACTCGCTGCTCCACGACGCGGCGCTGAACCGCGCCGTCCGCCGTATCGAGGGCATCCTCGCGTCCGCGGACGGCCAGGAGGTCATTGTCGTGGTCAACGGCTACCTGCGGGCCGGAGACCGCATGGAGATATCCAGGAAGATATCCAGGCAGCCCATGGCGTTCGATCATCACCTGTTCCGCGAGAATCTCCAGAGCCAGCTCCTGGAGGCGCACCGGCTGCTGGAGGAGGCCGGTCACGAGACCGTGTGGGAGAGCATCCGCGACGAGGTGCTCAGAGTGGGGGCACAGCAGACCTACACGCAGAGCATGGTGGAGCGGCTGGCGGCCGACATCGAGTGGCTGCGCGGGCCGATGGGCGCCGGGCTGCTGTCCTCCGCCGTACCGGACGCGCGGGAACGGTTGCCCGCCGAGGTGCGCGGGCATTTCGACCGCGCCTTCCGGGCCGTCGAGACGCTGAGCGGTGTCGGATCCCTGTTCGATGACACCTTTCTCACACCACGGCAGGGTCCTCCGCCGACCCGTCCCCGCCGCCTGGCGTCCCGTGAGCTCTTCGAGTCCGCCGGGGTCGCCATGGTCTTTCACAAACTTCTCCAGGCGTTCGTGGAGGCCGTCGCGTCCTGGCTGGACACCGTGACCCGCTTCCCGAGTGCGGCGGCCGAACAACAGATCGAGAGGCTCAGGGGCATCTGCCACTGTTACGAGGTCACCGCCGAGGTTCTCCCGCTGGCGCGGCTCGCCGCGTTCGAGTCCGGCCGTGAAACCACGGGGTTGGCGGAGCAGGGGGCCAGATCGTCCCAGCGGAGGGAGGCCGTGGACGCGCTCACCAATCTCGGGCTGCGGGTCCAGGAGTCGGTTCTCGCGGAGGCCGGTCTGTCACCACTCCCGTGAGCCGCTCGTTTCGCGGTCAAGGGCGGTCTCCAGCCGCTCCGAGGCTCGCTCTGTCACATGTGTCACCCCGGTGACCCGCGCGACCTTGGCGAAGGCCGTCCCCTCGGCCGAACCGCGCCGCCGCAGCCATCGAGGGATCTCCTCACGCCTGTCCCAGACCGCGTTCGAGACTATGTGGAGAACGTTGATCACGAGGATCGCCGGCGCCACGATGGGGATCGCCTCAGGAAGGACCGGTTGAAGGCTGAGCGCGAGCAGGATCGCGGTGATTCCGTTCTGCTGCCCGAGCGCCAGGTAGACGCGGTCGGTGACACCCATGCGACGTGGCGCGATGAGAACGCCGCCGACGATCACCTGGGAGAGAAAGGCCGCGACCCCCAGCGTCAGCCCCTGTACGAGGCGGACCTCTCCAACGAGTAACAGCCCGAGCGCGAATGCGGCGAGGTAGAAGGCGCCGTTGATGAGGCGGTCCAGCACCCGTCCCAGGGGGGGCCGGTAGAACAGCCCCACAAGGGCGACCCCCAGCATGAGGAACTGCCAGACGGCGAACACGACCAGCAGGACAAGGGTGGCCACGGACACCGCCCCGAATGTCCTCCGCGACAGCCCCAGCGCCTTCAACAGCCGCCACAGAAGCCATGCGGCCACGACGAAAAGGATGTTGATCCCCAGGTTGAGCAGGTAGGGCCCGAGGTCGGGCCGCAACCGTACGACCGCGTGGTCCGCGGTCATCCCCCTCAGCGCGAAGACGGACAGATAGATGGTCAGCAGTGCGGTGATGGGATCGTCGAACGAGGCCCACGCCAGCAGTAGCGCCTTGGCCCGGCCGGTCATCTGGGAGTGCCCCAGCATGGCGGCGACCGACAACGGGTCGATCTGCGCCACCGCGACTCCCAGCACCAGCGAGGCGGGATTCGGGAAGAAGGCGAGCATCACGGCGGCGATCAGCAGCGCCTTCAGAAGCACCCCGACCGTGACCGCGACGACCACCCTGCGGACGTCGCGAATCGCCTCGGCGGGAATCCCGGACGCACTGCCGTACAGGCCCACCGCGAGGAGCGCGGTCACAGCGACCAGGTAGACCGGGGAGGCCGACACGCCCTTGACATCGCCGGCCCATGCCACGAAAAGCCCCGTCGCGGCCGCGCCCAGCGCGGTTGACAACCGCCAGACGCTCGATCTCAGTGGCGAGCTGAAAAAGGTCGGGGAAGACAACGAGCCGCCTCCTGCTCGGTGACCGCCAATACCCGTGGTGGTTCCCGTAGTGACGGCTCATTGATGACTGCCGGGCTACCTCACCATCAGCTTAGAGGTTAATCGTTACCAGATGAAGGCCATCACTCATGGCAGTTATCAGTATCAAGTGGATTAAATCCACGCCGGATCATATCAAGCGCGTCGCGCATCCGGTTCTCGGCGTTCAACACCGCCGCCTGATTCATGGTGACGCCGAGAAGAAAGTCACCGCTTCTGCCGGTGGGATGAACATAAACAGCCCCTGCCTGCACGTCGAGGACGAACCTCCGCAGTTCCCCGCCGACCAGCCGCCGGATCGAGCGCCGGAGCTGGGCCAGCTCGGGCCCCAGCTCGGGTCCGAGACGCTCATAGTGGTCTCTGCGCTGATCCTGTGACATGCCGTTAAACCAGTTGCTCAGCCGCTCCGCGCCGAAGAGGTCCGCCGAGTAGGCGAACTTCCAGCCGCTGAAGGCGGCGAGATACTGCAGGTCGTCCTCATGGAGATGACCATCGCAGGCGGCCTTGACCATTTCGAGCCGCTCACCGTTGAGCGCCGTACCGTTTCTGGAGAAGACGGTAACCTTGCTCGGCTCGGCGGGCGTACGCACCGGTGAGCCTCCCGGCTGCTCATCGGGCAGTCCGTAGAGCTGCGTACGGACGGCGGTCACCAGGCCGGACAGCCGCTCGTCCATGACCTGAGCGTTCGGCACCGCCGCGACCGAGCCCGTCACATACTGACCGGGCCGGATCCTTCCGGAGTACACGGTGCCCTGCTCGGTCTCCAGCACCGTCCGCATGAGCTCTCCGGTCTGCAGGACGGCCAGCTTCCTGTCCAGACGGTCGGCGCTCAGGATGAGCTGGCGAAACGAGCGCTCGTACCCCTCCCGCACGCCCTCCGGCGTCTCGGCGGCAACCAGGGTGGGGCAGCGCGGCTCATTCAGGATGTCGACCGTGAAGTCGTGGTATCCCCCCTCGAAGTGCGCGACCACGTGTGGTCCCGAGGTGTCGACCAGGATGTTCGCGCAGGCCTTGATGAGAACGTTGTACCCGGGGAGTTCGGTGTGAGCCGCCCGCGTGACGGTGAGATGGTCGGCGAGGGGATGCTCGCGTGCTTCCGGCGACCTCTCCCAGAATTCCCGCGAGTAGCCGTCAGCCGTCATATGTCACGTGCCTTTCTTACCTCAGTAGCCCGGTACCTCGACGTCGATATCGGTCCGGCCGTCTCCGACGCCGGACCGAGTTCCGCGCATGTTTTCCCTGATTGCTTTCACTGTGTTATGGGATTCACCGAAAAGTGCGGCGAATCCCTCCAGCGCCCGCTGTTCCAGGGCCAGAGCCCGCTCCTCACTGCGCTGCTCGGCCAGGGTGCCCGCGTGATTCGCCGCAGCGGCCAGGACGAGGGGATGGAGGGGGCCAAGCCGGTCCATCAGCCCGTCATAGGCCGTCCGGCCACACCGTTGCGACTCCACGAGTTCCCCGGCGGCGCGCAGGTAGACGCCGAGGTTCATCCGGCAGATGTGGGTGAAGGGGTGATCACCGCCCATCACCCGTTCGAAGTCCCGTAACGACCGCCGCGCCCCCTCGACGGCCTGCGACCGGTTCCCCAGCGCGTGGTGGTCGGCGTTCCAGCTGACAGCACAGGTCAGGGTGGCGATGTGGTCGGGGCCGAACAGCGTGCGGAGCGACTCCACAGTCGTGGTGTCACGATCCAGCGCCGCCGCCGCCTGCCCGATGCGACGCTGGGTGATCGCCATTCCGCTCAGGGCCCGCAGCACGTCGAGATCGTCGAGGCTTCCCAACCAGGTCAGCCTCTGGACGGCCTCGGCCAGCAGCTCGCGTGAGCCGGCCAGGTCCCCGATCTCCCGCAGGTAGTAGGCGATGTTGCAACCGGTGCCCCACGCCTGCCGGTCGTCCCTGCCGAAAACGGCGATCCGCCGCTCGAAACGCTCGCGGGCGACGCGCAGCGCCTCGTGCGGATGGCCTATCAGCGCCGTCGAGACGGCGAGGTTGTTCATCGCCCGGCCCACCGCCGGATGATCGGCGCCGAACAGCTTCCGCAGCCCCCGCAGCGCGACGTCGGACCGGTCGTAGGCCAGGTCGAAGTCTCCGACCGCTCTCAGCCCGGACGCGTACGTCCCCTCGGCTGTGAGCACCTGATAGTGGTCCTTCCCCAGATCCCTGATAAGGCCGGGGAGCGCGACCTTGGCCAGCCGTACGGTCTCCTCCGGCCTGCCGAGTTGCAGGTTCAGCCTCGCCAGCACGACAAGCAACTGGTTGATAAGCGGCGTCGCCCTGCTCTCCGACCAAGCGGCCCGTGCCTGCTCGGCCAGTTCGTAGGCCTGTTCGCAGGAGGCCCGGTCGCCCAGGGAGTACAGGTAGCCGATCTGGTTCAACGCCCAGCGGCGCACCGGGGGCCTGCTGTCGGCGAGCGCCCCCAGCGGCTTCAGATGTCCGCCCGTCTCATCGAACACGCTCCGCGCCCAGGCGTCCAGGCCGTCCACGTACCGGGGGACGTGGTCGGCGAGGATCCCGGACAGCTCCCGCCGCCGCTCGGCGTGCTCCGCCGCGCTCATCCGAGCTCGGACGACCTCCTGAACCACCCGGTGCATTCGCACCGGCCGCCCGCGCCCCAGATCCGCGCGGAGAAGCCCGTAGCGATCGGTCTCGTGCAGGATCGCGTCGACCATCACGGGCTCCTCGACGCGTCTGTCCACCGCCGCCAGGGCCGCGAGCATCTGCGGTGACCGCAGCAGGGCCAGGTCGACTCCTCGCGGGGACATACAGGCACACGCCTCCAGCAGCCAGGTGCCGGCTTTCCTGGCGATGCCACCCTCCAGCGCCTCGATGACCAGACTCACCGTCACCCGGTAGGCCAGCGGATGCTCGTCCTTGAGCGGGGTGCGCCGCCGGCTCTTCTCCTGGAAGACGGTGACGAAACGGTCGACGGCCTGCGTCACCGCGCTTCCCGCCATGAAGGTGACGCTGGAGATGGACACCAGTTCCCCGGCCAGCCAGGCGCCCGCCAGATCGACCGCGAGCGGCAGCCCGGCGAGTGTCTCCACGACGGCGACGGCCTCTCGCCGGGGGATCGATTCCACCCGCTCCCGCAGCAACTCGACGGCCTCGTCCGTCTCCATGGGCCCCACCTCGATCGTGCGAAACGCCGCCGGGTGGGAGGAGAGGCGCCAGTCGCCGGATCGCGATGTGACGAGGACGTGCCCGGTGAGGCCGCCCCCCTGAGCCGGGATCGGGAGCAACTCCTGCACGTCGGAGGGGAGGTGCACGTCATCGCAGATCAGCAGCCAGCGGGAGGGGCCGTCGGTGGCCAGGTGGGCGCGGACGGCCTCGACGAGGTCACCGTGACGGGGGATGTTCAGGTCCGATGCCAGCCGGGTGAGCCCCGTGCGCAGTGCCTCGGCGCTGGACCCGTCCAGCCACGACACCAGGTCGTAGCCGGCCATGAAACGGCGGGAGTACTCCAGTGCGACCTCGGTCTTGCCCGCCCCGCCCTGGCCGACGAGGACCGCGCACCCGCTGGAGTCGGGGCCCAGGAAGTCGCGCAGCTCCTCCAGCATCGCGTCTCGCCCGACGAACGGACGATCGGGCGAGGGCATCCGGGCGAGGGTCCTGTCCGAGTCGGGGAAACGGATGCCTCCGACGCCGAACCGCCGGGAGACCGTCGTGGGGCCGATACCGAGCGCCGCGCGCAGAACCGCCGTGGCCTCCTCCTCCTTCAGCCCGGACAGGTCCAGCGACCGGTGACGGGTCAGGCCCGAGGGGATCGGCTCCCCACCCACCCGGACCATGACCGCGCCGGAGGTACGCCGCAGCCTGCCCAGTGCCGCCTCCGTGATGTCGGCCGGCGAGACGACGAACACGCGGTGACCGGGTTCCGGGGAAAGACCGCTGAACCGCTCCGCGTTCACCGCGTCGGCTCGCAGGCCGTACAGGGCGCTCTGGGCGACGAGCCATTCGGCCCAGACGCGATGGCGAGGCGGGTACAGCACCGAGACGCGGCCGAGGGGGGCCACCCGGCCGCGGGTGAGCACCGCGGCGAGCCGCTCGTACGCCCCCCGGAGGACGCCCCGCCCGCCGGGGAACTCACTGAGCACGACCGGCGACTCGGAGAAGTAGTGGTTGGCGACATACGGGATCTCCAGGTACGGCAGCGTCCCGGTGAAGTACGTGCCCACCAGTTCCCTGGCCCGGGCCAGCGCACCGGCCACACCGGTCTCGACACGCGTCGCCAACGGCAGGACGTCAAGGTCACGAGAGGCGGCGGCCCTCACTCCCGCGGCCTCCCGCGCCGCCTCCTCGATCCTCTTCCTGGTCATCGTGAAGCACATCACGACCGTGTCCGCCAGCTCGGCCGTAAGCCTCTCTGCCCGGGGTGTCCCGCCCTCCGGCGCGTCCAGGAGAACGTAGTCGTAGGAGCCGCCGGTCAACTCCTCCCTGAGCCGTGCCGTCTCCCCCGCCGTCGCCTCTCCGCCGGACGGGAGCCTCAGCGCATCGATCCGGCCGCACAGATCCAGATCGGCCCGGACCGCACCGCCCAGACCGGCTTCGGGCGAGATCGTGGGCAGGGTACGGTCCGGCAGGAAGTCGGCGAGGTAATCGGAGACACCGGACGCGTCGGGACCTCCGTCGAGAATCAATACGCGCTGTCCGTCCGCGGCGAGGATGAGCGCCAGGTTGCACAGGGCAATAGACCGGCCCACACCACTCCTGCGGGAATGGAACGCGATGACGGTGGCCGACGTGGCCGTGGCGGACTCCTCGCTCATCGCACTCCGTTTCATCGCCGCCGTCCCCACATCTGCCGCGTGGTCGGCGGGGCGGCCGAGAGTTCTCGGAATCGTCACTTCATAGGCTCTGAGTATATAGAACAACCGCCCGTAACCGTCGAAGCGCCACGAATATCGCCGCACCCACAAAACGCGAAATTCGCACAACCCAAATTAAGGATTATGACCCATCCTGAAACGCCACCCACAAGGGCTCGACCGACGCGTCGCCTCCCAGCAGGCGTCGTAGCGCGTCGGACAGGGCACCCGGGGGCAGCGAGTCGACATCCCCCAGGGTCATACCTCCAAGATCGATGAGATCCGCCTCGAACTCGTACCGGCTTTCCTCCATATGACGCCCCCCGCCTCGCAAGCATGAAAGTGGTCACCGCGCCGCTCGAACATCACGTTCATGGTGCGCAATCTCCTCCATATGGTAGGAAACTCTCTTCCCCGGCAACCAGCCATCCGAGAAAACCCGCGATTTGATGTCTTTGTGCTGATATACAGGGGAAGAGAATTACGTCAGGCCGGATGCGAAACTTTTGTTGGCTGTATGGCCATTCGGGAATCAGGCGCCCCTGACCTGAGGAGATGCGACGCAACCGTGGAATGGCCGGATGACCTGGACATTCAGGCCCTGCTGGGGAGGGGGTGGCGGCCTGCCCCGTTCCGGGAGTTCGTCCTGAAGGTTCACAGCCGCTGCGATCTCGCCTGCGACTACTGCTACGTCTACCGGTTCGCCGACCAGCGATGGCGCCGGCTGCCCCGCACGATGTCCCCCCGTATCGCGGAGATGGCCGGGGCGCGGATCGCCGAGCACGCCCGCGCCCACGTCCTGGACCGGGTGAACGTCGTCCTGCACGGGGGCGAACCCCTGCTCTGCTCCACCGATGACCTCACCCACACGGTGAACGCCGTCCGTGAGGCGGTCGGCGACGGCATACGTGTCTCGATCACCGTTCAGACCAACGGGCTACGGCTCGACGCGTCCTATCTGCGGCTCTTCGACAGGCTCGGCGTCACGGTCGGGGTGAGCGTCGACGGCGACGCCTCCGCGCACGACCGGCATCGCCGCACCCCCGGCGGTACCGGCAGCCATGCCGCGGTGGCCCGCGCCGTCCGGCGACTGGGCTCCCCGCGATTCAGGCACCTGTTCTCCGGTCTGCTCTGCGTCGTCGACCCCCGATCCGACCCGGCCGCCGTGTTCGAGGGGCTCCTGGACTTCGAGCCGCCCATGATCGATTTTCTCCTCCCGCACGGCCACTGGTCGAGCCCGCCCCCCGGCCGCCGGGTCGGCGACCCCGGCACGCCGTACGCGGACTGGCTTGTCGAGGTGTTCGACCGCTGGTACGGCACGCCCGGCCCGCAGACCCGTGTCCGCCTGTTCGAGGGCCTGCTGAGCCTCGTACTCGGCGGCACCTCAGGGGTTCAGGGGGTCGGCCTCGACCCGGTGCGGATCGTCGTCGTGGAGACGGACGGCGGCATCGAGCAGGGGGACGTGCTCAAGACCTCCCGGCCGGGGACACCTCGCAGCCGGCTCAACATCGCCACCGACGTGTTCGACCGGGCGCTGCTCCTGCCGCAGATCGTCGCCCAGCAGCTCGGTCCCGAGGCGCTCGCGCCCGAGTGCCGCGCATGCCGTCTGCGCCGTGTCTGCGGAGGCGGCCAGTACGCGCACCGCTACCGCGAGGGTTCCGGCTTCGAACATCCGTCCGTGTACTGCCCCGACCTCTATCGACTGATCTCCCACATCCAACAGCGGATCCGCGCGGATCTCAGGGCACTACGGGGGGATGCCGGATGACGCTCAGGACACACACCCTCCCGATTCGGCTCTTCACCGCCCTGTCCTCCGGCGGGGGCGGCGAGGAGGGCGTCCGGCCGCTCGTCGCCGTCGAACGCAGCAAGCGCCTGCTGCTGCTGCGAGGTATCAAGGAGGAGGTCCTGCCGCTGCGCGACCGGCAGGCCGGCCTCACCCGGGCCGGATACCGGATGCTCACCGAGATCGGCAGGACCGCGCCCCACGCCGTCGACGACGTGCTGTGCTACCCGGCGGTCGGCCTGTGGGCCGTCACCACGCTGCGCACGCTGCGGGCGGGTGAGACGGGCACCGCGCGTCCGGAACGGATGGCCGCCCTGGCCCTGGCCGCCGCGGTACGCGCGCGGACGGACATGTCGGCGACCCTGCTCAGCGAGGGAGGCACGGTCATGTTCCCCTCGCTGGGGCGACTGCTCCTCCCCGGAACACCGGACCGCACCCCCGTCACCGTCCGTTCCCGCGAAGGGCACCTTGAGCTCTCCGCCGCCGGTCGGTGGAGGTGCCTGACCTCGGGGCGCCGTGACTGGCAGGAGATACGGCGTCTGCGGATCGGCTCGGGACCGTCCAGGAGGGAGATCGCCCTGGACGACCTCGACCTTCACCGCTTTCCGAGCGCCGTCCGCGCGCACCGCCGACTCAGCTCCGCCGAGATGACGGACTGGCGGTCGCGCGTCGACGCGGGCTGGGACACGCTGATCCGCCACCATCCGCAAACGGCCGAGGAGGTCCGGCGGACCGTCGTCATGCTCGTTCCTCTCGCCTCCGACACCTCGGCCAGCGCCAGCGCCCGCTCCTCGTTCGGCTGCGTCGCGCTCTCCCTGCCCTCCAGCGGACTCGCCGCAGCGGTGACCCTCGCCCATGAGAGCCAGCACGTGAAGCTCAACGCCCTGATGACGATGTTCGACCTGGCCCACCCGGTACCGGACGAGCTGTACTACGCTCCCTGGCGGCCGGACCCGCGCCCGTTCACCGGGCTCCTCCACGGCGCCTACGCCCACCTGGGCGTCGCCGGTTTCTGGCGGCGTCAGCGGCGGCACGAACGGGAGTCGCTGACCGCTGCCGTCCACTACGCCCGATGGCGGGACTCGACGCTCGACGCGGTCCGCCGGCTGCTGGCCGCCGACCGGCTGACCCCGGTCGGACAACGCTTCGTCGAGGGCATGCTGAAGGTCCTGGAGAGCTGGCAGCGTGACCGGCTGCCCGCCGACGCCCTCGCACGGGCTCGGTCGCTGACCGACCAGCACCGGATCCGCTGGGCCGGCATCCACGGCTGACGGAGCCCGCGGTCTCCGGAGGGGGCGCCCCGGACTCCCCGCGGGGCACCGTCCGCGCCGACGGGCCGACCTACACCCTTGTGTGTACAACGAACTTTCCCGCCCCTGGAGGAATCGTCCGTTCCAAGATGATGAGATGGAGGGCATGAGACGGGACGACGCGCTGTGGGCCACGCTGTGCTTCGCCGGCGGTCTTGTCCTGCTCGCCGCGGGCGCCCACCTCACCCGCCCGACCCCCGCCTATCTTCTCGTCGGACCTCTGCTGGTCGGCTGCGTCGGCGTCGCGGTACGGCGGAGCTCACCGGTGGCCGCCCTCGGGCTGGGTCTCGTCGCCATCGTGACGGACTTACTGGCGGGGCCGTCCATGGCCACGATCCTGGTCTTCACCGACAACCTCTACGCGCCCACCAGGTACGGCCCGGCCAGGCTGGGCAGGTGGCTGCTCGGCGGTACCACGGCCTTCGCCGTCATCGGCGGGACCGTGGCCGGGTTCGTCCGCCAGGACCTGGGCCTGCTCGCGGTGACCGTCGTCCAGCTCGGCCTGATCGGAACCACCCCCGTCCTGACCGGGATGTTCATGAAGCAGCTCCAGGACCAGGCGGAGTCCGAGCGGGCCAGGGCCGAGCAGGTGGCGCGACTGGCGGAGCTGGACCGGCGGGCGGCGGTGAACGCCGAGCGGACCCGGATGGCCCGGGAACTGCACGACATGATCGCCAACCACTTCAGCGCGATCGCCATCCAGTCCACGGCCGTGCTCTCCCGGGACGACCTCGACGCGCGGACCGTGCACGGCGTCCTGACGTCGATCCGCGAGAACAGTCTCCAGGGCATGACCGAGATGCGGGCCATGATCGGGCTGCTCCGGCAGGACGGTGAGGAGGCCGAGGCGACGCGGCCGAGGCTGACCGAGGCGGACGACCTGGCGGCGCGGGCGCGG
Organism: Streptosporangium sp. NPDC006007; assembly: GCF_040614315.1. Classification (NCBI taxonomy): domain Bacteria; kingdom Bacillati; phylum Actinomycetota; class Actinomycetes; order Streptosporangiales; family Streptosporangiaceae; genus Streptosporangium; species Streptosporangium sp. NPDC006007. Next base: position 54,780 of record NZ_JBEXUG010000033.1, read on the forward strand.
GAGGCCGGAGTGGAGGTACGGCTGCGCGTGATCGGCGAGGCCCGGGAGTTGCCCGCCTCGGTGGACCTCGCCGGATACCGGATCGTTCAGGAGTCGCTGACCAACGCGCTCAAGCACGGCGACGGGGTCGCCGACGTGGTGATCGGTTATCGGCCGGCCCTGGTCACGCTGACCGTGGACACCCCGGCCGGCGACGCGAGGCGAGAACCCTCGGCCGCGCGTGGGACGGTCTCCGGCGTCGAGCGGGGGCTCCCCGGCACCCGGGAGGCGATCTCCCGCGCGGAACAGGCGCGTTCCGGCACCCGGGGGACGCTCACCGACGCGGAACCGGCGCTTCCCGGCGCGGGGGCCGGGATCGTCGGCATGCGGGAACGGGCCGCGCTGGTCGGCGGCGTCTGCGAGGCCGGGCCATCCGGCGACGGCTGGCGTGTCCACGCCGAACTACCCACCGGGGAGATCTCATGACCGTCCGAGTCCTCGTCGCGGACGACCACGCGGCGGTCCGTGCCGGAATCGTCCTCATCCTCGACGGCCACGAGGACATCGAGGTCGTCGGGGAGGCCGCGGACGGTGAGCAGGCCGTGACCATGGCTCTCGAACTACGGCCCGACGTGGTGGTGATGGACATCCGGATGCCGAAGCTGGACGGGATCTCCGCGACCCGCCGGCTCAGCGGGGTGTCCGACGTGCTGATCCTGACCACCTTCGACCTCGACGAATACGTCTTCGGCGCGTTGCGGGCCGGGGCCGCCGGATTCCTGCTCAAGAACACCGACGCCGCCGCGCTGGTGGAGGCGGTGCGGGTGGTGGCCCGGGGGGACGGGCTGATCTCGCCCTCGGTCACCAGGCGGCTGATCTCGGCGTTCGGCGCGGCGGTTCCGGAGCGCAGGCCGTATGAGATCGGTGGTCTGACGCCGCGCGAGCGCGAGGTGCTGGCGTGCGTCGGGCGGGGCCTGTCGAACGCGGAGATCTCCGCCGAGCTGGACATGGCGGAGGCGACCACGAAGACCCACGTCAGCAGGTTGCTGAACAAGCTGGGCCTGCGCAGCCGGGTTCAGGCCGCGATCCTGGCCCAGGACCTCCCCGCTGAGCGGTAGAACCCGGAAACGGGGTCCCGGCAGCAATGAGGCGGAACCCAGCGGGGCTTGACCGGTGGGGGTGACGGCCGTGGCCGAGATCGCCAGGCGTCCTCCAACCTCAAATAACCCCAGGTCATGGGTGGGTTCGTTGGATTCCGCTCCATTGCTGTCGAGACCCCGGGACAGGCCGAGGGCCCTCCCTGGGAAGGGGAAGGGCCCTCGGGGGTGGGGATCGCCGGGAGTTTAGTACTGGCTGGTCACGGTGACGCCGCTGAAGGCGGTGGCGCCGTGCAGGCTGATGTAGTGGTAGCCGCTCGCCGGGTTGGTGATGGTCAGGGTCTCGGCGTTGCCGGCCGTGACGGAGCGCTTGGTGTAGTTGCTGGTGGTGGCCCAGGTGCTGGGGCTGTAGTACAGGTTCGCGTTGCCGGTACCGCCAGAGGTGATGATCTTCAGCTGGGTGGTTCCGGCCGGGACGTTGAGGTAGAAGTAGGCGTAGTTGCCGGCGGTCGCGGTGACGTTGTTCCGGCTGCAGTTCTTACCGAGCACACGGGTGTCGGCGCTGGGGCACACGGTCCCGGTCGGGGTCACCGTCGGGGTCGCGGTCGGCGTCGGGGTCGCGGTCGGGGTCACCGTCGGGGTCGCGGTGGGGGTGGGAGTGGGGGTCACCGTCGGAGTGGCGGTGGGGGTCGGGTTCGGGGTCGGCGTCGGGATGACGGAGCAGGAACCGCTGGCGCAGGCCGTCAGCCAGTTGCTCCAGTCGGTGTTGTAGTTCAGGCCGGTCAGGAAGGTGCGGGCCGCGTTCCAGTTACCGGAGCGGTAGTAGCCCAGCAGGGTGGTGACGTCGGCCGGGTGCTTCTCCAGCATGTAGCGGACCGCGAGGTAGCCCCAGCGGTAGATGCGGGTGGTGTCGTCGTTGTAGGTGGTGTCGAAGAGCTGGCGCAGGGTGTAGGTCTTCTTGGCCGCCTCGGTGATCGCGGCGCTGTAGACCTCCTTGCGGTAGGAGTAGGAGACGTACTCGGCGAAGCCCTCGATCCACCAGATGGTCGGGGTCGTGATGCCGGCGTCGAAGTCGCCGTACATGTTGAACCGGCCGTCGAGGTAGTGCGTGTACTCGTGGTTCAGGTTCCAGATCGCAAAGGTCGGGCGGAGCCACTCGGCCTCGTAGGCGATGAACCTGGGCTGGTTGCCGGCGACGGCGGGGTTGCCCTCCAGGTACATGCCACCGTTGTTGGTGTCGATCCCGTAGAGGATGCCCGCGTAGGTGCCGTAGTCGGAGCTGGAGTTGAAGACGACAACCTCAAGGGCGGTGTTGAGGTCGCTGGCGACCGGCCCGCCGTCCCGGACGATGTTGTGGAAGAACGCGTCCTGGTTGGCCAGGCTGGCGCAGCTCTCGCTGAACTGGGCCGCGGTCATGTCCTGGGCCAGGATCCGCAGGGTGGAGCTACAGGTGTGGCTGAGCGGCAGGGCGACGGCCTTGACCTTGGCCTGCAGGTCACAGGTGCCGAAGTAGGAGCAGTTCGCCTTGTCGTACGTGTCGGTCATCTCGGCGACGCCCACCCAGAGCTGAGCGGTGTTGCCCCTGATGTCGCTGCGGTCGAGCAGGGCCTTGGCCAGCGGGCGGACCTTGGACTTGAGGGCGGCGTACTGCAGGAAGCGGCCCAGCTCACGACCGGCGTTGGAGGTGAGGAAGTCGTTGTCGGTGCCCAGCAGCGCCATGTTGTTGTTGGCGAAGCTGTAGAGGGTGTCGACGACGCTGGGGTCGCTCTGGACCTGGGTGACGAACTCGGGCACCTGGTGGCCGCGGAACAGCACGGTGTAGACGCCGTTGACGGCGTTACGCATGTACCAGTACTGGTTGTAGGAGCTGTTGTAGGCGTTCAGCAGCCGCTTCACCACGTAGAGGTAGCGGGCGTTCTCCTCGGCGCTGTCGATGAGGGTGACGGCCTCGGACAGGATCTCGCCGTTGGCCTCGTTGACGTCGCTGGAGCGGCCGTTGGCGTAGAACGCGTCCAGCGCGGAGCGGATCGCGGTCTTGAGGCCGGTGCCATAGGTGCCGACGGTGCTCGGGTAGTACCAGTGCACGTAGTAGCCGGCCCGCAGGTACATCACCAGCTGCAGGGTGCTGTCGCTGTTGTCACCGGTGTAGTAGAGCGCGTTGTCGCGCAGCGCGTAGGCCACGCTGGTCATCTGCGACTCGCGGAACGCGGCGGAGGCGTTGCCCCCGGTGAGGCTGAACAACGTGTTGATGCAGTCGGACGTGGAGCCCTTGATCGCGGTGACCAGGGCGCTGCCGGTGCGGCTGGTGAAGTCGGAGACGTTACACGCCGCCGCCGCGGCCTTGGCCATCGACTGAGCCGACTTCGCCTTCTTCGCCGCGTTGGGGACGGCGCTCGGGGTGTCGTAGTCGCGCTTGAACTCGTCGGTGGAGGACGTCAGAGGCGGACGCTCCTTGACGGGTATCCGTTCGCGTTCGGCGTGGGAGGGAGGCGCGGTGAGCGAGCCTGACACCTCATGTCCGGGCTTGGGGGCGGCGACCGCCACTACCGCGCCGGAGCGGGACTCTGCCACACTCGCACCTGCGAGTGCCGCCTGGGTGGTAAGGCCCAGGGTGAGAGCCGCGGTGAGGAGGAGGGTGCTGCCAATGGAACGACGTGGGGGGGATGTCACTACTACTCCTGGGGAGCTGGAGCGGATCACCGATCTCCAGAGCTAGGCAACCGCTATCCGTTGTGTGCAATGTAAAATTGCACACAACGGAGGGTGACGACAAGAACCAGGCGCTTCTTGTTCATCTTGTTACACACCGGCCCCTCCCGAGGGCCAAGGAAAAGATCACGCCGACCCTCGCGAGGGCGGATGGACGCAGGGTCGCACTCCGGGCACACGGCGTCGTCGCCATCCGCCGATCACACGGCCCTGAGCGCCAGGTCCCGGAGCCCCCGTCCGGCGGTGAGGACGATGAACCGGTCGTACGGCCGCCCGGATAAGCGTTTGCCGGTGAAAAGGGACCAACGTCATCGAATGTTCAAATCACCACCCGAAGACTGTTCCCGGCTTCACACCTGAGCGTGCCGTACCTGGAAAATTCCCTCTCGTGGGATAGAAGAGAGCCGACACCGCACCCCGGGTGCCGACTAATCGGGATCTCCACGAGAGTGGGCCATCGCCCACATCAGGAAAGGATGATGAATGCGGAAACAGGAGTGGAAAGCCAGCCTTGTTCCGATTTTTGTCATAGCGACCGCGTCATTTGCTCTGCTCTCCGCGCCGCCGGCGCTCGCGCGGGCGGCGACCACGTCCAGTGCGCCGATCGCCGCCGAAAGCACCGCGCCGGACGTCTGCAACAGGAGCTGGCACCGAGGGCGGAGCACCCAGGTCGAGGTCGTCACCAACGGAACACCCCAGACGATCAGCGACACCGGCTGGACCGACCTCACCTGCGGCACGGTAACCGTCCAGGTGCCCAAGGGCACGGCGGCCCACCTCACGGTCTGGGTGAACGCCGAGATCCGGTGCAAGGGGCCGAGCGACACCGGCTGGTGCGGGGGCCGCGTCCTCGCCGACGGCCAGCTGCTCAAGCCGAGCAACGACGACGGCAACGGCGACTTCGCCTGGGACACCGCGGAGCCCGGCACCTGGCGCTGGCACTCCGGTTCACTGATCCGCGCCGGAATCGTGAGATGCCCGGCAAGCAACGCCACCGCGAACTGCGACAGGAAAATCACGGTTCAGGCGATCAGTCCCAACTCGAACACGGACTTCTGGATCGACGACACCATTGTCCGAGCCGAACTGATCCGGGAATCGTAATCTCCGATAGAGAAGCCGTGGATCGGCCCGACGGCCCCGTGGGGAACGGCTCTTCCCGGATACGCCCCCTCCGGGAATCGCGCCCGGCGAACGGCCGGCGATGTAAGGCGCGGTAAAGCGGGCCGGCCGAGCCACCCACTCGAAGATCGGACGGGCCCTCTCCGGAAATCACGGAGAGGGCCTCCGAGACCGCCTGCCCCACCCCGCCGCCGCACGCGGAGGAACAATCCGGCCGGCTCCCGCGACCAGGCCAGCCCTCCCCGAACCCGGGGGGGCGGTCAGCGCCCCAGCCTCCGCAGGCAGTGCCGGAGGCTGAGCACCGAGACCAGCCCGGTCCCGCCGAGCAGCACCGCGACCAGCGAGGTCCGCACCACGAGATAGGTCTGCACGCTCTGACTGAGCAGCAGCCAGAGGCTCAGTGAGGCGTTGAGGAACTGCACGCCGCCCCACAGCACCGACTGCCACACGAAGAAACGGCGCATCCGGGGATGTTCCAGCAGATGCTCGGGGAGCGGGAGCAGGTCGGTCACGACCCGCTGGATCAGTGGCCGGCGCAGCGGCGCGGTGAACAGGAAGCCCATGCTCACGCAGAACACCCCGAGACAGGGCTGCAGGAAGAACAGGACCGGACTCCCGGTCGCCCCGGCCAGCACCGCCCGGACCGTGACCGTCCCGGCCGCCAGGAGCACGGTGCCGGGCACCGGCGCGCCCTTGGCCAGCCGCCACGCGATGCCGCCGTAGACCCACGTCACCGCCACGGCCAGCGCGCCGTACAGGCCGAAGAGGACCAGCCCGGCGTAGAAGACGGCGACGGGGAGGACCATGCCCTCCAGCACCCGGGGGGTGGCGTGCCTCAGCAGCGCGCCGAGACGGGGAAGGGTGACCGGAGCCGCCTGAGGCGGCAGGAGCACGGTCATCGGGCATGGGCTCCGGAGGTGGTGGAACGGTCCGGGGAGACGGATCCATCCGACCGTACGCGATCTCCGGAGTGTCGGACAGACTTTCCAGCACATCGCCGATCGAGCGGTCCGGGCACCTTACTACGGTCAAAGGCGCACTCGGGGAACGGGGCAGTGCGTACGGTGCCTAACCTTGAAGGCGTGTACCGCTTCCTGCTGACTCCCCGATGGATCACGCTCCACGTGGTGGTGCTGCTGGTCATCCCCGCCTTCGTGTTCCTGGGCCGGTGGCAGTTCGGGCGTTATGAGGAGCGGTCGACCAGCAGCCACCGGATCACCGCCAACCTCTCGGCCGCCCCGGTCCACGTGGAGGAGCTGACCACGCCCGGTGGCGGCGTGCGCGTCCAGGACGGATACCGGACGGTGACGGCCACCGGCACCTTCGACACGGCCCACCAGCTGCTGGTCCGCCGCCGCACCCAGAGCAGCGTGGTCGGCTTCTACGTGCTCACCCCGCTGGAGACCGGCAACGGCCAGGCGGTGCTGGTGAACCGGGGCTGGGTCAAGGCGGGCGCCACGGCCGACGCCCTCCCCGAGGTCCCCGCGCCGAGCCCGGGACAGGTGACTGTCACCGGCAGGCTACGGCCCAGCGAGACCGAGGAGTCCTCGGGGATCCGCGACCGGCAGGGCCTTCCCCCGGGCCAGGTCCTGCTGATCAGCACCGAGACGATCGGGCGGGGCCTGCCGTACAGGCTCCTCGGCGGATATGTGGAGCTGACCGGGCAGTCACCGAAGGCCGCCGAGGCGCCGGCCCCGGTGCTTGAGCCGGACGTCGGCGGAGGCGGCGGGCTCAACCTGGCGTACGGCGTGCAGTGGTGGCTGTTCATCGGGATCGCGATCGGCGGCTGGGCGCTGCTGATCCGCAGGGAGGCCGCCGACCTGCGGGAGGCGGCGTCCGGAAAGGACCGGCCGGAGCCCGTCGACGCCTAGTCTGGTCAGCCGAGGAGCCCGCCCGCGAGTTCGCCGACGGCCACCGCGGCGGCCATCGCGGCGAAGGACAGCGCGACCGACGTCAGGCAGCCCATTCCACCGCTCAACCGTTCGCGCGGTTTCGGCAGCCGCCCGTGCCGGTACCAGAGCGGCCGGGGTTCAAGCAGCAGGAACAGGATCGCGCCGATCTGGCCGAGGGTGAACATCCAGAACCACGCCCACCGGTTCCCCAGCCGGGGCGTCGAGCCAAGCATGATCAGGAAGGTCAGCGCCCAGGCCAGGGCGACCCACCGGACGTCACTTTGGGCAGGTGTCCGAAACGGCCAGCCGGGGAGGATCCCTCCCCGGCCGCCACCTTGAGGTTCCTCCAGGGTCACCCTGGGGACGGTCGCGCGGGTCTCGTTCCGGAACCGCTCGACGGTGTAGGCCCGCCCATTTTCGCAGACCGGCAGCGTGTCGATCCCGTGCCAGATCAGCGGCCCCTCGGACCATTTCAGGCTGGAGACGTTCCCCGAGTCCTCCTTGTAGACGACGGCGGAGACCCGACCGGCGGAGACCGCGGCGTGGAACTCGTCCATGGTCCGGGGCGAGGGCGTCAGGCTCAGCGCGATGGCGAGAGCCCCCCAGAGCAGCATCAGCAGCAGCACGATCCGGATGACGGTCCCGGCGATCCACCAGCCTTTGCGCACTTCGCCCACAGCCGCAGTCATACCTTTTTACTACCTTATTGTCAGGCGTTGACCATACCCAGCCCGAAAAGAAGCGCCACGGCGAGCGCGAACCCCCGCGTCCCGTCGAGCCTGACCCGCGCGGGCAGCACCTCGTACGGCCCACGCCACAGCGGATACGGCTCCAGCAGCACATAGAGCCACGACCCGCCGACCAGGAACATCCAGAGCCACGCCCACCGGGTGGCGTAGCGATGGTCCCGGCGGGTGAGCATCAGCAGCCAGGCCAGCACCTCGGCCGCCACCGCGAACGGCGCGAACGGCTCCCACCAGCGCGCGTAGGCGGGCGAGCCCAGGCTCAGCCCGAGACCGTCGGAGCGCACGATCTCCACCGCCGGGTCGGCGGCGGCCCGGACCCGGACCAGGAACGCCTCCTGGCGGCGCTCCAGCGCCTCGGGGACGAGCCGGGTGGTCCGAGGGTCCCAGACGTCGCCGGGCTGGTCGAAGCGGGCCTGGCTCCAGGAGAGCGGACCGGCCGACCAGGTCAGGGTGCCGTAGGCGGGCCAGTTCCGGTCGTAGACCACCTTGGTCACGCCCCCCGCGCGCAGGTCGCCGAGGAGCTCCTCGGCGTCGCGGAGGGCGGGATCCCGGTTCAGATGGACCACCACGGTGGACAGCGCCAGGATGAACAGCAGCGTCAGGCGCGCGCCGTACGGGACGCCCCTCCACGCCGGAACCACGGTCCGAACGTCCTGCGTTTCCGGCACTGTCCGCCTCCCATCGCGAGATACCCGCCGTCCGACAGGGTAGGGCGCGCGGCCTGACGGGGCGCACGTCCGGGGCGGGAGACACCCGGGCGAACGCACCCTCCGTGCGGGGCGTCCCAGACCGGAACATCTCCGGGACGGAGACACGCCCGGGCCGGAAATACCTTGGGAGCGGAAACACATCCGGGCCGAAAACGGGTGAAAAACGGAAACATCTGAGGGACCGCTCCGGGACGGCGGTTTCCAGACGGATCCACCCCGCGGGGGCGGTGATTCTCCCCCTCCGGTAGCCCCGGGGCACGCGCGGTGGACCTCAGAGAGACCAAGCGGATATCTTGCAGGTTGTTCAGTGTGATGTCAGCAACGTACGGTTTACTGCGTGACTACGCCGCTGCTGCCCGACCCCGAGCCACGGCGGCGGGACTTTGTGATCATCTCGGCCGACGACCATCTGATCGAGCCGCCTGACATGTTCAAGGACCGGCTCCCGGCGAAATACGCCGATCTCGCCCCCAAGGTGGTGGAGACCGATTCCGGTCACCAGGTCTGGCGGTACGGCGGGGCCACCTACCCCTGCGCCGGACTCGACGTGGGCGCCGGTCTGCCCCGTGCGCAGTGGACGCTCGACCCGGTGCGTTTCGAGCACATGCGGCCGGGCTGCCACGACATCGACGCCCGGATCGAGGACATGGACCTCGCCGGAGTCTGGGCGGCCCTGTGCTTCCCCGGCATGCTGGCCGGGCAGTCCGGGATGATCTTCGCCAAGACCCGTGACCAGGAGATGGGCCTGGCGATAATGCGGGCGTGGAACGACTGGCACGTGGACGTCTGGGCGGGCACCTACCCCGAGCGGATCATCGCCCTGCAGCTCCCCTGGCTGACCGACCCCGACCTCGCGGCCAAGGAGATCAGGGACAACGCCAACCGGGGTTTCAAGGCCGTGCTCTTCCCCGAGTTCCCCACCCGGCTCCGCCTGCCGTCGATCCACAGCGACCACTGGGACCCGTTCTTCCAGGCGTGCGAGGAGACCGGCACCGTCATCTGCCTGCACACCGGCTCGGGATCCTGGACCCCGGTGCCGTCCACGGACACCCCGATCGAGGCGATCACCACGCTGATGCCGGCGAGCGCGATGTTCGCCTGCGCCGACTGGCTCTGGTCGGGGGTGCCGCTGCGCTTCCCCGCGCTGCGGATCCTGATCGTGGAGGGTGGGGTCGGCTGGCTGCCGATGCTGGCCGAGCGGGCCGACTACTCCCTGGACCACCCGGTGGCGGGCGAGACCTCCTGGGAGGGCGGCCTGAAGCCCAGCGAGGTGCTGCGCCGCAACTTCTTCTTCGGCACGCTCAACGACCACGCGCTGTCGGGCGTGCGGTTCGCCGTGGGCTTGGAGCACGTGCTGCTGGAGAGCGGATATCCGCACTCCGACTCCACCTGGCCCGACACCCAGCAGGCCGTCACGGCGAACCTGGGTAAACTGCCGCCCGCCGACATCGCCCGGGTGGCCTACGGCAACGCCGCCCGCCTGTTCGGCCACCCGCTGCCCTCCCGCGCCTGGCTCAGGATGGAAAAGCTCTGACCTGCTGCTCCTGCCTCCGCTGCCAGTCGACATAGCGCCCGCTCTCGCCAAGCAGCGACCCCATCAGCCAGAGCAGGACACCGAAGTCGTCGGCCACCCCGATGACCATCAGGAAGTCCGGGATGACGTCGATCGGCGAGAGAATGTAGACCACGCCGAGCCCCATCATGGCCAGCCTGCTCCTGCCCATGCCGGGGTATCGCCCGCGCGTCACCGCGCCGATCATCTTGGGGACGGCGCGCAGCCGGACGCCGAGACCGGGCGAACCCGGCTTCGTCACGTCCTTGTACGTCCGCCACGCCTGCGCCGCACGCGCCGCCTTCGCCATGGGGGAACCTCCTTGGGAGCACGTTCGCCTGACGGCGTCTTACCCCGCCGACTCACGATATAACGCGTGACGTCCGTACCGGGTTCCCGTGACGCGCCGCGATCCGCCGCGTCGCCGTGTGCGGGAAGGGGCGCGCGGCCTCGATCTGGGAGGCGATCCGGATGAGCAGATCCTCCCGGCCCGCCGCGGCCACCAGCTGGACTCCGACCGGCAGCCCGGCCGCGGTCCGATGGAGCGGCAGGGAGATCGCGGGCTGTCCGGTGGCGTTGACCGGCGAGGTGAAGGCCACAGCCCGGTTCATACGGCCCCGCGCCATGCTGACGTCGTCGTCCGGCAGCCAGCCGAGGGGGAACGGCGCCACCCCCAGGGAGGGCGTGAGCAGCAGGTCGCATGACTCCCACCACCCGGCCATCCTGCGCCGGAACCCGTCGATCCAGTCGCGTGAGGCCACGTACTCGACCGCGCCGGCCCCCCTGCCCGTCGCCCCCAGGATGCGGTTGCGTGTCTCCAGCTCGCAGGGATCCACGGGCTTTCCACGCCGGCGGCCGATACCCTCCACCTCGGCGGCCAGATGGACCGCCACGACCGTGCCGAAGTGCAGCGCGAAGTCCTCCTCGGCGAGCGCGCCCGGACCACCGGCCTCGACGTCGTGACCCAGCGCCTCCAGCAGCCCGGCGGCGGCGCGCACGGCGGCCGCCGGCTCCGGGTCCACCGGAACCGTCCCGTCCGGGTGCTCGGTCAGAAAACCGATCCGCAGCCGCCCCGGGTCCGCCCCGACCTCCTCGGCGAGGTGGCGCGGCCAGGCGGGCGCGCCATACGGGTCGCCCGGCATCGTCCCGGCGATCGCGTCGAGGGTCGCCGCGCTGTCCCTGACCGTACGGCAGAGCATGCCCGCGACCGAGAACCCCGCCCACGCCTCGCCCATCGACGGCCCGTAACTGACCCGCCCCCGGCTCGGCTTCAGCCCGACCAGGCCGCACATGCTCGCCGGGATCCGGATCGACCCGCCGCCGTCGCTGCCCGCGGCCACGGCGACCATCCCCGCCGCCACGGCCGCCGCCGACCCTCCGCTCGACCCGCCGGCGCTGTAGCCGAGATCGTACGGATTGCGGGTCGCCCCGAACGCCCGAGGCTCCGTGGTGATCGCCGTGCCGAACTCCGGGGTGTTGGTCCGTCCCAGAATCGTGAACCCCGCCCGGCGCAGCCCGACCACCCCGTAGCCGTCCTGCGCCGCCTCCACGCCGTCGAGCGCGCGCGATCCCGCCCGGTACGGCTCCCCCGCCATACCCCAGCCCAGGTCCTTCAGCAGCGTCGGCACCCCGCGAAAGGGGGCGTCCGGCGGCAGCGCCCCGATCTCCGCCAGCGCCCGCTCGAACCTGCGGTGAACGACCGCGTTGATCTCCCCGTCATACGTCTCGATCCTGGCGATCGCCGCCTCGGCGAGCTCCCTCGGGGAGACCTCCCCCTTCCGCACCGCCTCCGCCTGACCGACCGCGTCAAGCTCCAACACGTCGTCCAACGCCTCACTCCTCGCCGAAAACCGGATCCCCGTACGGTCCCCGCGATCGGGGGCTCTCTCCCCCCGGTGGGGGCGAGCACCGAGATGTTCCCGCCGCACATACTTCCGGACCCCCAGTCTGTCCGATGACCACGTCACCGCGGACGACGGGCGCGTCGGCCGTCCGAGAGCGCCAACCGGGTGGAGGCGGGCCGGACCCGCCAACGGACGACCGGCGGGTCAACCGGCGAACAGCCGACGGGACGGTCGTGGGAAGGCCACAGGAAGGACTGGCGGGAGAGCTGACGAGGGGCGGCGGAAGGGACGACATAGGCTCCCATTACCCCTCCGTGACCCTCTGTTAGATGTTAGAACGTTTATGTGACGAAGAACCGGCGGGGAAAACGACGACAAGGACTATTGGCCGCGGCGGTGCTGGCGACCTGTATGGCCGCCCCGGCGCTGACCGGCACCGTTGTGGCCTCCGCCGATGTCCACGCCTCTCCCGGCCGATGCCCGGAGACGGGCCAGGGCGGACCATCCGTCAGCCTCTCCGTACCGGCGTGCGAAGAGACGGCCGTCCCGTTGCCCGAGCCGGGCTCCCCGGCTCCTGGAGAGGCGGAGAACGGGTCTTCCGGAGAGACGTGGGACGCCCGGACACCGGACGGGCGGAAGGCTCCGGACGGTGGAAGGGCGCCCGCACAGTCACCACCCCCTACCCCCGCCTCACCACCGGCCTCACTCCGCTCCCCCTCCCCGCCTCCCTCTCCGTCCACGTCCACGTCCCCTTCCGCGTCCGTGTCTCCCTTTCCCTCCGGGACCGCGCCGTCGGACGAAACCGCACCGTCGGACGAAACCGCACCGTCGGACGGGTCCGGGCCGTCGCCGGGGGGCGAGTCACCCGGGGTTGAGCCGCCCGAGGACGAGTCGTCGTCCGGCTGTCACGCCGGATCGCCGGACTCGCTGCTCGGCCTGTCCGGTCACTGCGATCCACTGCCCCAGATCCTGAACCCCCTGTCCTGCCTGGGCATCCTCTCGGTGCTGCTGGGCTCCGGCCCCTCATGCCACGAACCGGAACCGGCCGTCACGGGGACCGCGACACCCAGCCCGACACCGACACCAACTCCCACCGTTACCCCCACCCCCACTCTCACGCCCACTCCCAGCCCAACCCCAACGCCCACGCCCACGCCCACGCCCACGCCCACGCCCACGCCCACGCCCACGGCGACACCTACACCGACGGTGTCCACATCCCGGTCTCCCGGCCCTTCACCGTCCTCACCGACGACTCCGGCGCCGCCCACTCCCCCTGTCGTCCGGCCACCGGCCCCCACTCCTCCTCTTCCGGCCATCACGCCACCGGTGGCGGTGCCCGTACCGAACCCGTCCCTGCCGCCGGCCAGCCCGTCTCCGGTCGCCACGTCACCCGGGTCGCCGTTCGCCTTGCGGAAACAGCAGATCCTCGACCGCTTCGCCGAGCGGCGCCAGGGCACCGACCGCAAGCTGGTCATCCTGGTGCTCTTCACCGGCGTGATCTCGGTCACCGTGGTCGCCATGCTGAGCCGCAGGACACGTCGGTAGGGCCGGGGCGGAGCAGGCGGGATCGGAGCGGGACCCGTCAGCCGAACAGAGGGAAAAGGCTCAGCGGCAGGTGTTCTGCCGCCGAGCCTCTGGCGCGAGGTGGGGACGGTTCCCCGGAGGACCGGTTCGGGTTACCCCGTGGGAGACCGGTTCCCCGCCGGGGCCGGCTATCCGGCCGGGAACCGCACGGGGAACCGGGCGTCGATCTGGTCGTACTGCTGCTGCACGGCCACGAAGTCATCGGGCCCGATCGCGCTGAGACCGTTGAACGGATGGCTGATCAGCGTGATGAAGCCGATGCCGATGACCACCACGCTCACCCGGACCGCATCACCGGTGATCGATACGCGCGTGGGCCTGGTCCCGGCCGTCCACGGCAGCACGATCACCAGCAGCCCGGAGATGATCATCGAGATCACGAAGATGCTCTCCAGCCCCGTGTTCGCGTCGTCTCCCCGGACCGAGCGGGCGTGAGCGACCTCGGAGGCATGGCTGGCGGCGTTCTGCAGGAGGCTCTTGCTCTCGTCACCGAACGGCCGGAGCCGGATCACCTGCGCACGCATGTCCTCAAGCAGCTTCGTGGGAACCGGGGACAGTTCGCCCTGTGTCATGAGCGGCCAGTCGAGGGACACGCTCTTGGCGGAGTAGTCCCTGATCTGAGCCCGGATCGCCGCCGCCTCGGGGATCGGCGCGATCGACCAGTACATCTCGCTCAACGTCTCCGTCTCGGCCCGGATATCGGTCTCCGATGTCGAGATCGCGTCCCGGCAGAGCACCACGGCGTACGCCAGCACCAGCAGATAGACGGCGAGGGCGAGATTGGCGGCGAAGTCCACCGACGCCACCCCCTGATCCTCGCCTTCACGGCCCTTCTTCCTGAGGACGAGCAGCGCGACCAGGGTGATCGCGACGGCGGCTACCGCCAGCACGCTTATCCAGCCCATGAGACTCCCTCGAATTCACCATGAAGTTAACTACCGAGGGTAATCTTTTAATTACGATAACGTACACGTTTCCCGTGGAAGCCACGCGCGAAGTTCGCGTCCTTTCGGCGAGGCCCGAGCGACGCCGCGCGGGCCCGGCCTCCGCCCGTCGTGGGCGACGGAGAAATAGAGGGGCTAAACTTCGAGTGGACGCGAGATGAGGGACCGGTGCCTTGGACGTCGGAACGCTGCACGACATCGCGGTCATCCCCGGCCCGCTTGACCGTGCGCGCGCCGCGTCCGCCGCCATGGCCACGCTGCAGGGCCAATCCGTGGAGCTCTCCCGGATCCGCCGCGCGGCGATCATCGAGGCTCAGGAGCTCGGCATGAGGCGGGATGACATCGCCCGCCATCTGGGCGTGACTCCGGGGCGGGTGAGCCAGATGAAGAAGGCCGGCGCGCCGTCCCACCAGACCCCGGCCGGGCCGGTCGAGCCGCGGCCGCGTGTCCTCGTCGAGCGGGCGATCCCCACGCCGCCGTCGGTGCGCGGCTCGGAGTCCCTCTATCTCACCGAGGCCGCCCGCCAGGGGCTGAGACCCGAACGCGAGATGCTCTTCATCGGGGCCGAGCCGGCCGGCGAGCACGTGGCCGCCGCCCTGCGGGTCGAGCCGGGTGAGGAGGTGATGGCGCGGCGGAAGATGTTCTGGGCCGACGGTGTGCCGGTGCGGATCGCCACCAGTTACTTCCGCCTCGACGTCGCCCGGGGCACCCGGCTGGAGAAGGAGGGCTTCGTCCTGCCCACGCTTCAGGCGGCGATCGAGGATCTGGGGCACCGGTTCGGGCACGCCGTCGAGACGCTGATCTCCCGGCCTCCGACCCCGCGTGAGGCGGATCTGCTGGAGGTGCCCGGCGAGTGGGTGGTGCAGGTGCTGCGGGTGAGCGTCAGCACCGCCGACGTCCCCGTTCACGCGCTGGAGACCGTCTGCGCGGCCGGCCGGCACGTGTTCGTGGTCGGCCAGGTGGCCGGGTTCGACCATTTCTGATCGCCGGACATCACCGGATCGGGGAGACGACCACCACGGTCACGCCCACCGAGCACCTGATCGTCGGATCGACGTTCACCTCATAGGAAACCTCCGAGGAGACCCCCGCCTTCAGGTGGGGGAGGAATCGGATCCCTGCGGAGCAGGGCAGGGGCAGGCGATTCGCCGCACGGCGAACCGCCGTACGGAAACACGCACGATACTTAACCGATCGCGCGGTAGAATGTGAGGCATGGCGCAGATCGTGAAGCGGGCCTACAAGTTCCGCTTCCACCCGACCCCCGAGCAGGCCTCCGAGCTTGCCCGGACGTTCGGCTGCGTGCGCCTCGTCTACAACAAGGCCCTGGAGATGCGCACCC